>JANQGW010000010.1 GCA_028282905.1 Sedimentisphaerales bacterium
CATGAGAGTATTTGTGCCGGAAGTACTTTCCTGTGTGGTGCGCCGCGCGGTGAAGTCTTTATCAACGGCATGGTCGGCGATCGCTTCTGCGTGCGAAACAGCGGGGCGACCGCAGTGGTCGAAGGCGTGGGCGATCATGGTTGTGAATACATGACCGGCGGCATCGTCGTGGTGTTGGGCCAGACCGGTTGCAACTTTGCCGCGGGCATGAGCGGCGGCATCGCCTATGTCCTTGACGAGCACCAGCTCTTTGATACGCAGTGCAACCTGGACATGGTGGACCTGGAAAGCGTCTGGAAAGACGAGGACAAGGAACTGTTGTACGGCCTGATCGAAAAGCATGAAAAACTAACCCGCAGTTCGCGTGCCCGACGGATTCTGGACGGCTGGGCCGACATGGTCGGCCGGTTTGTCAAGGTTATCCCGATTGACTACCGCAAGGCACTTGAGCGGATGCGGGCTGAAGAAGAACGCGATACCGAAACAACTCCAGCAACCGAGGAGGTTTTCAATGACTAGTAAAGGTTTTCTTGAATATAAACGCCAGACGGTCGAGTACCGGCCGGTCGATCAGCGTGTCAACGATTTCAAAGAGATTGAAATTCCCCTGACTCCGGAAGCGATACAGCAGCAGGCCGAACGCTGTGCCGATTGCGGCATTCCGTTCTGTCACGGGGCGGGCTGCCCGGTCGAAAACCGTATCCCGGAATTTAACGAGCTGGTGGCGCAGGATCGCTGGAAAGAGGCGTGTGACAATCTGCATTCGACCAATAATTTCCCGGAAATCACGGGGCGAGTTTGCCCGGCGCCGTGCGAAACGGCCTGCACACTGGCGGTCAACGACGATCCGGTTCTGATTCGGCATATTGAGTTCCAGATTGTCGAACGCGGATTCGTCGAAGGCTGGATACGTCCGCTGCGTCCGATGACCCAAAGCGGTAAATCCGCTGCCGTCATCGGCTCCGGCCCGGCGGGACTGGCCGCGGCTCAGCAGTTGGCCCGCGCCGGTCATGCGGTAACGGTCTTTGAGAAAGACCCCCAGCCCGGCGGTCTGCTGCGGTACGGCATTCCCGATTTTAAGCTCGAAAAATGGGTCATTGACCGCCGCCTGGAGCAGATGAAGGCTGAGGGCGTTCAGTTCCAGTGCAATGTAAACGTCGGACGTGATATTACGATTGAATATTTGCAAAGCCAGTTTGACAGCATTGTGCTGACGATGGGTGCCGGCCAGCCGCGTGACTTGCAGGCCGAAGGCCGCGACACCAACGGCGTCTATTACGCGATGGAATTCCTCAGCCAGCAGAACCGGCTGGTCGCCGGCGAGAAAATCACCCCCGCCGACTGCATCAATGCCCATGATAAGCATGTCATCGTCATTGGCGGTGGTGATACCGGCAGCGACTGTGTCGGTACTTCACGTCGTCAGGGCGCTGCGTCGATTCACCAGCTTGAAATCCTGCCCAAGCCGCCCGAGAATCGTCCGGATGATACGCCGTGGCCGATGTGGCCGCGAACGATGCGCACCTCCTCCAGCCACCAGGAAGGCTGCGAGCGGATGTGGAGCGTCATGACGAAAAAACTCGTCTCGGATGCCGAAGGAAATGTTTGCGAACTGCACGCCTGCAAGGTAGAATGGGCCGAGGAAAACGGCCAGTGGAAGCTGAGCGAAGTGGCCGGGTCGGAGTTTACGCTGAAGGCGGACCTGATCCTGCTGGCGATGGGGTTTGTGCATGTCGAGCACACCTCGCTGGTGGAAACGCTGGAGATGGACAGCCGCGGCAATATTGTCGTGAACGATTACCAGACCAGCAACCCGAAAATCTTCGCCGCCGGTGACGCCGTCAGCGGAGCCTCGCTGATTGTGCGGGCCATTGACGCCGGCCGAAAAGCCGCCGAAGCGGTAGATCGGTATTTACGCCAATAATACCAATGACTCTGAAATAACAGCATTTTTGTACGGGTGGCATCCTCTTGCGAAGCAAGGGGATGGGCAGTTGTAAGCCAACCACCCCTTTGAGCAGGCTCAAAAGGGTGCCATCCGGGAAATTCGCGGATATGCGTTTATTTAGCGGATTGGTATAGAACCAGTTTGACATTCTTGTTGAGTACGGGAGTCGCGATGGCCTTACGGTTTGGATTAGCACAGGGTAACGCAACGGTCGGAGACATGCGGGCCAATGCCGAATGCGCGGCACAAATGATGGCCGACGCCAAAGAAAAGCAGGTCGATTTCCTGGTGTTTCCGGAGTTATGCCTGTGCGGCTATCCGCCGGAGGACTTACTGCACAAGCCCAAGTTCGCCGCTGATAATGACGCGGTGCTGGAAACGCTGCTGCCAGCCTCTGAAGGCATCACAGCGGTCGTAGGGCTGGCGCATGGACATGAGGGAGCCTGCTATAACGCCGCGGCGGTGCTGTCAGACGGCAAGCTCGATGCGATTTACCAGAAAGGGCAGTTGCCCAACTACGGCGTCTTTGACGAAAAACGCTATTTTTCCGCCGGCCAAGTGCCGGTGATTGTCGAGCAGGGCGGTCTTCGCATTGCGATCACTATTTGTGAGGATATCTGGGATGTGGACTGGCTGGATGCGTTCCTGGCCGGACAAAAGAGTAATCTGGATCTCATTGTCAATCTTTCCGCGTCGCCGTTTCATCTGGGCAAAATGCAGCAGCGTCAGAAAGTCCTCGCTGACTGTGCCCGACACTTCAACTGTGCGGTGGCCTATTGTAATCTGGTCGGCGGCCAGGACGAGCTGGTGTTTGACGGCCGCAGCATGATGGTCGATTGCACCGGAAACGTCGTCATACAGGCCAAAGAGTTTGCCGAAGACATTTGTATTGTTGATTTGGAGCGAAAGGCCGACCAGCTTAAAATATTACCTGTGACCGATTCCCATGCGGATGAGCAACACGATGAGGTATTTGAGGTGCATGAGGCGCTTGTGCTGGGCATGCGGGATTATGTGCGTAAAAACGGTTTTTCCAAGGTGGCGATTGGACTCAGCGGCGGTATCGACTCGGCGCTGGTCGCGGCGATTGCCGTCGAAGCCTTGGGCAAAGACAATGTTGTCGGACTCACCATGCCGTCGCGTTTTAATACCGATGAAACCCGCAGCGATGCCAAGGCACTGGCCGACAATCTCGGTATTGAGTTCCATACCGTTCCGATTGCCGAAACGCTGGACGCGTTCAGCGGCACATTGGGTGCATTGAACGGCTGGGACGAAAAAGGGCTCGCCTTCGAGAATTTGCAGGCCCGCATTCGCGGCACAATCCTGATGAGCTATTCCAACCAGTTTGGCTGGCTGATTCTGACCACCGGCAACAAGAGCGAAACGGCGGTCGGCTATTCGACACTGTACGGCGACACGGCCGGCGGCTTTGCCGTCATCAAAGACGTGCCGAAAACACTGGTTTATCGCCTGTGCCGATTTATCAATGACAGGGCAGGCCGGGAAGTCATTCCCGAAACGACGATTACCCGCCCGCCGTCCGCCGAACTTCGCCCCGACCAGAAGGACAGCGATTCGCTGCCGGACTATGACCTGCTGGACGCGATTTTGAAGAACTATGTCGAACTGGACCATTCCGTCGATGAATTAATCGCCGCAGGCTTTCCGGAGGATGAGGTTCGCCGCGTGATTCGCCTGGTGGATCGCAACGAATACAAACGCCGCCAAAGCCCGCCCGGCATCAAAATCACCCCCAGAGCCTTCGGTAAAGACCGCCGAATGCCAATCACCAATCGCTACAATCCGTAGCTTATGCGGCATGGAAAGAGGAAAGGGAGTTTTTTTATCATCCGTCTTTTTCCAGCATGTTTCAATACAGATGCTGGGAACTTATAATGTTGCTTGATAAAAACAAGATATTGTATAAAATGTTTCTTATGGTAGTTCAATACGGAAGATACATGTGAATGTGCTGAAAAGATAACTATACTACAGTATGTTAGAAGGATAACAGTAATGCATAAAAGTCCGTTTGACTCTATCGAAGTTCCTTGCAATTATGATTCTCTGACAAAGGAGCAGAGGGATAACTTGGTGGCTCCATTTTACCGAGTTAGCCTAACTACCGTGGACGACAAGTTCTTAACTGCCCTCAAGAGCATCTATAAAGACATTGATGAGACAACAGTTGAAATTTTGTTGGCAGAGTTCGACTGGCGTCCTAGATTGACAGGAGCATTGTTTGCAGCTCTTAAGAGATTTGATTCATTTACAGATCAAATCGGAAAATTACTCGTTCGAAGTGACCTGTGTTATGCAGGGAAATTCTATTGTTTGACTCTTGTGACATTCAATAATGAATTGAGCATGAAATATCTCTGTCAATACTTGGAGTATTATCTAACAAGGGCAGACCTTCACTATGACCAAGGGGATGCTATGTGCGCCATAGCGTATCTCGATCAAGTTAACGGAACAAATAATCTAAAGAAGTTCGAGCCAATTTGGAAGGACTATATTGATGGTAAAGATTGGTTTCCTAATTTCGAAGAGCAGCTATCCAAATTTACCGACGAGATGAAGATATTGGATAGTTGTAGAGAAAAGGCGCCTAACAAATAAATTCTGAAGTGTGAATGAAATGGGGTTAGGAGTCGTTTCATTTATTTCACCTTGCCGATCATGGATTACAGCTTTTGCAGGGGCGGCGGTTGGTTTTGGTGGCCTGTTCGCGGGTGGCGAAGGTAACGGCCTTGTCCATGTTCATACGGCGTACATGGTAGCAGTCGGCCCGGTGAAAGACCTTGCTGGTTTTGGAAGCGACGTAGCCGCTTTTGGCCGGTGGTGCTTTTGACGCTTGCGTTTTTGTTGCGGATGTTTCAGATGTTTGGGAGTCAGGGGCTTTCGGTTCTTTCACTTCAATAATACGCTGGGCCAATCCCTTCTCAATCAGCATTTCAGCAATGTCTTTTCCATCGCAGTAAATATCGGCACATAAGCAGAATGTTTTTCCCCGTTGAATATTGCTTAGTTGAATTTTCGGCTTGCTTTCTGCTTTGTTCATCAGCAGGGCGGACAAAAAGGCCTGAATCTTTTTGTTGGCTTCAGCGGAGTTGGCCGGCTTTAGATCCTTCAGCATCACCGGCATGTTCTTGCCGATCAGCGGCGGAAAATTCTCGATGTTGCAGTACAGCGTTGCCTGCTCGTCAATCCTTAATATCTGTGAAACCACAGCACTGCCGTAGGAATCAATAGATTGTTTCGGTTTGTCAGCTCCAAAAACGGTTGCCGCCATCGCGGCCCAAAGAAAACACGCTATTGCCTGTTTCATGACAATCCCCTTCAATAAACTCCTGTCTCATTTTTTTATGTGACCGTACACTCTCATCTTGACAATTGTCTGTCAAAAAGAAAGGCGAATTCATACTTCCACCGAAGAACTCACAATAAATATATTGACTCTGCGCAGAAATGAAAGATAATTCTTTTTTGAATTTAAGGTATTATCTTTAAGGATGTTAGAATGCTTGGCGTTTTGTTAGGCCCCCAGGAAGTTTTAATCATTGTCGTCGTGACGGCGGTTGTGGTCTTTTTGTTTTCACGCGGCCGCGGCGGTAAGTGACAAATTGTGTTTTGAAAATTCACAAAAAATTGTTTACAGAACCGCCGCTTCAAGCTATAATG
>JANQGW010000088.1 GCA_028282905.1 Sedimentisphaerales bacterium
AGGCGCAACCGACCTCGGACGCCGTAGAAGCCAGCGTCATCGCAGATGGGCTGGAAGTCGTCGTTATCGCCGGCCCGACGATGCTCAACGTTATTCAACGCTATAATCTGTATTGCGGCGGTGGTTGTCTGCCGCCAAAGTGGGGGCTGGGCTTCTGGCACCGAATGCCCACACACGCCAGCGATAAAACTGTTCAGAAAGAAGTTGCCGAATTTGAAAAACGCGACTTTCCGCTGGACGTCATCGGCCTGGAACCCGGTTGGCACAGCAAAGCCTATCCGTGCAGCTTCGAATGGAACCCGCAGCTTTTCCCGCAGCCGAAAAAATTCATGGACAGCATGACCGACAGCGGCATCCACATCAACCTGTGGGAAAATCCCTTTGTCTCGCCGTACGCAGGCATCTACGATGCGATCAAACCGTACACAGGCTCTCACATGGTCTGGCTGGGCACGGTTCCTGACTACACCATGCCGCAGGCCCGCAAGATCATGACCGACCAGCATGACGAAGAGCACGTCGCTATCGGCGTCAGCGGCTATAAAGTGGACGAGGTGGACGGCTACGATTTCTGGCTTTGGCCGGACCACGCGGTCTTCCCCTCGGGCAACAGCGCCGAATTTATGCGGCAAACCTACGGCCTGCAAATGCAGCAGTCGCTAATGGAAATCTTCCGAAAACGCAACCTGCGAACCTACAGCCAGGTACGTGCCAGCAACGCCGGCGCCTCCAGCTATCCGTTTGCCATCTACACCGACCACTACAAACATCGCGGCTTTGTGTCGGCACTGGTTAATTCGGGATTTGCCGGTGTTCTTTATACGCCGGAAATTCGCTCGGCCGGTTCCTCAGAGGAATGGGTCCGCCGGATGCAGTCGGTGTGTTTTTCGCCGCTGATTCAGCTTAACGGGTGGGCCTCCAAGACCAAACCGTGGTCTTTCCCGGACGTCGAAGGCGAAGTGCGTGACGTTATCAAGCTGCGGATGCAGATGCTGCCCTACCTCTATACCGCATTTGCAAAGTATCACTACGAAGGCACTCCGCCGATTCGTGCAATGGTTTTGGAATCGGGCTATGATGATAAGGAAACCGTTGTCGAAGGAAAACTGCATGACACCAACAACCCGTATGCGATGGCTATCCGCAAGGATGTGGCCGACCAGTACATCTTTGGTGACTGTATGCTGGTCGCGCCCATCTTCACCGGCCAGAAATCCCGGCAGGTGATCCTGCCGCGAGGTAAATGGTATGATTTCTATACCGGAAAATTCATTGGCGGCGGCGAAGTCATTACAGCCGCTCCGCCGCTGGATAAAATTCCTCTGTACGTCAAAGACGGCGGCATTATCCCTATGATCGCGCCGATCAATCGCATCTCAAAGCTGAAAGACTCAGTTGCCCTGGAGATTCGTCACTATGGCACATCCCCTTCAACCGCGATGCTCTATGATGATGACGGAAATACTTTTGATTACGAAAAAGGCAATTACTGCTGGCTCGAGATGAAGGTCACAAAACAGGACTCCGGGAAACTGGTCGGCAGTGTCAAAAAAGCCAAAGGCGACTATGACCACTGGTATGATAACATCACATGGAAATTTATGACTGAATAAATCTTCTTACACTTAGTTTCATCGAAAACCAACCAAAGGGCCGGCCAAATCCGGCTCTTTTTTCATGCTCTAAAAGCACATTTATAGTTCTTTAAAGACGATGAACCAAACATGAAAAAAAGACCTGTTTTTCCCCTTCCAAAAGGTCTGATAAAAGTTGCAATTTTCTTAAAAATCAGCAATTAGTAATTGCGAAAAGAAGCAAAATTTTTATAATCGCGACGTGCTTTTATTCGTATATTTTATGATGAGGTAGACGAACCGGGACTCATATTTATTCGTATTTTATTATTAGGGACAACTATGGAAAAGAAACCGAAAAAATTGAACAAAAAGCAGTTGGAGCACTATAAGAAACTGCTGATCGAGAAGATGAAGGAAATCCTCGGCGATGTGTCGTCGCTGGAGCAGACACTTTCGCCCGGCAGCGGCGATGTATCGAGCATGCCGGTCCATCTGGCCGACATCGGCACCGACAGTTACGAACAGGATTTCAATCTTGATCTGATGGCCGAAGAACGCAAAACACTCATCGAGATTCAACACGCATTGACGCGTATTCAGAACGGAACTTTCGGTCTCTGCGAGGGTCTGGGAAGGCTCATCGAGGAAAACCGGCTGGAAGCAATCCCCTGGACACGTTACAGTCTGGAATACGCACGGATGATTGAAAACGGCGAAGCCATGCGAGTCGATAACTTCCGCAAACGCCCGATTGACATTCAGCGTGATGACGATGAAGAAGATTTTGAGAATGAAGTCACCCCCTCGATTGACGACATCAAAGCCGAAGAAGACTTTGACGCCGAAGACAATGACGTTGAACAGCAGCGTGATTCGGCATAGTATGCAATCCAATGACGGTTTTCTCTGAGTAAACTGTCATGAGTGGACATTGTCAACAAAATCCTCTGCAGGATGTGGCGGTTTTCACTTGATAAATCACCAATATCCCCTAAAATAGATGCGTGACAATAATCTGTTTTAGGGGATTTTTTATGACCGGACAGAAGCGATTTCAATTCAGGGCGTTTATTCCCGTTCTCAACGGGCTTTCATTTCAAATGATCACTGTCATAAACGCCGCATTGTTATGTTAAAGGAGGCAGCACCAATGGCTTGGAACATTCGCATGGTCAGCACTTATCCGCCCCGCCGCTGCGGGATTGGGACGTTTTGTCGGGATTTATCCAACGCCCTGTCGCAGTTCACCGGCGAAATCGGGCATATCCGCGTTGCAGCAATTGATAACAACCACGGCCCTTACAATATTCCGGTGGACTTGGTCATCGACCAATACAACCCAAAGTCATGGGGAGACGTCACCCGGGAAATCATCAACCGAGCCAAAGAAAGCAACAATCCAACGGCGATTGTCCTGCAGCATGAATTCGGTCTTGACCCGGATGAGGATGGCACCGATGGCACCGGCAGTAATTTTGTCAATATCGCCAAAGCCTGCGAAGAAAACAATCTGACCTGCCTGGTCTATCTGCACACGGTACTGGAAAAGCCCAACGACCATCAGCGTCAAACCGTCATTGATTTGGCCGAACATTCCAACGGCCTGATTGTGACCACCGAAAGCGCGATTGACATTCTCGAAGGCGCCGCCTACGGCATCAGTCATTTTAAACTCAAACATATCGACCACGGCATCCGGATGCACCACCCAACCCAGTTTGACCGCTTTGAAATTAAATCCGAACTGGGCATTAATGACATTTTCCTGGCCACCACACTGGGGCTGCTCAGCCCCGGCAAAGGCGTCCAGTACAGCATCCGTGCCTTTGGGCGGTTTGTGCATGAATCCTGTACGCCCGCCCAGCGGGAGCATGTCGTTTACCTCATCGGCGGTCAGTGCCACCCGGAATTTGTCAAGGCCGAAGGCGGCAAATACTATCGCGCATTCATGGACGAGATCGACACCGTCCTAAAAGAGGCCGATGTAAAATGGTGCAAAGTCACCAGCCTCGAGGAGATCGACTGGTTCAACCATGACATCGTTTTTCTGGATATGTTCCTCGACGAAAGCAACCTACTGAAGTTTTACGGCGCTACTAACGTAATGATCCTGCCGTATCTGAACATGGAGCAGATTTCCAGCGGTATTCTGGCTGACACTATCGGCTCCGGCCGCGTCGCGATCGCCACCAAGTTTCGCTATGCCCTGGAACTGATCTATTCCAATAAGACCTGCCCACCGGGTGTGACCATCGGCCGCTTTGCCCGCGGCATTCTGGTGGATCCGGAAGAGGCCGCCGTCGAAGAAATCGCCTCGGCACTGGACTTTCTGGTTTTTGAAAAGGATAAACGCCTGCGCATGGAAAAACAGGCCCACCAGCGCGGCTACCAGATGCGATGGTCCAACAGTGCTTGGGCACTCGTACAATACATCGACTTTGTCAGCGAAGAAAAGGAAATCACCACCGGCCGCGGCATGAAATTCCTCCGCGAAAAACCGTCACCGCTCATGTTAAATTCAAAGCTCAGAAGGCCTGCCTCTCCGGAGTCCATCAGGTAAACCGTAAAGAAAGGAAGATATTTTAATGGATCGTCGTCAATTTATCCAAACCAGCGGACTGGCCGCGGGATTTGCCCTGCTGGGATCACCCGCCATCACTGAATCGGCCGCTGAAGCCGACCAACAAGCAACGAATAATGGCCCCCGGATTCTGGCCGGGCCGTATTTGCAATCGTTGAATGAAACAGCCGTAACGATTATGTGGATCACCAGCGTCAACTGCACCGCTACCGTTGAATACGGAGTCGAACCGACACCCGACCAAACGGCGATTGCTGTCAGTGACGGTCAAATCGATGCCAATACAACCATTCACAGCATTCGGATCACCGGCCTGAAACCTGCAACGCGATACACCTACCGGGTGGTTTCGACTGAAATAGAAGGCTACGGACCCTACAAAGTCACCTACGGACAAACCGCACACAGCCGGCACCGCACCTTCCAAACCCCTGACGCGGATTCCGAGCAATGCCGCTTTGTTGTCTTCAATGACATTCACGACCGGGTCAATACCCTCAAAGCCGAAGTCGCCATCGCCAATCAACAGCCTTATGACATGATTTTTCTCAACGGCGACATCATCAACGATCCTATGAGCGAACATCAAATCGTCCGCTATCTGCTCAATCCCGCCTCAGAACTGTTTGCCGGCGAGATTCCTTTCTGGCTGATTCGCGGCAACCATGAGACTCGCGGCGCTTTTTCTCGGCCGCTAAAACGCTATTTTGAATTTCCCGAAAATAAATACTACTTTGCCTTTCGGCAAGGCCCCGTCTATTTTGTCGTACTGGACAGCGGCGAGGATAAGGAAGACACCCATTGGGCCTACAGCGGCTTGAATTTATTCGATAACTATCGAAGCCAGCAAGCCGAATGGCTCAAGACCGTTATCCAGCGGGAGGAATTTAAACAGGCGCCTTTCCGTGTCGTACTGTCGCATATCCCACTGTTCGGCAGCGGCGATGCGCACGGAACGCTTGATTGCCGGAAAAAATGGGCACACCTGCTCAAAGAAGGAAAAATCGACTTGCACATCTCCGGCCACACACATCGACCGGCTGTTTTAAAACCGGATCCCGAACGCCACCCCTACCCGATTTATATCGGCGGCGGATACAGAGAAAATAATTTCACCGTCATCCGGGTCGGCGCTACAACGGAAAAACTAACCGTCACGCTGATCGGCCACGACGGCAACCCCATCGAGCAAACAGACATTAAACGCCAATAAATACATCGCGGGCGTCTGGAGCGTCATTTCTTCGCGAAATGACGTTCCACGCCGCCGAATCCCCAGCCGTTGAAACAGTCAAATTCTGTTTTCAAAATGACACCATCGGACTCAATCTGTTTTTTCCCGACCCTGACAACCGTATCATCAAACTGGTAAAGTCCGGGACTCAGGCACAGATACCCAACCGTTTCCTTTCGGGCCGCCGCGGTACCGCTGCCGACATGACAGCCGACACGAATCCCCAGGTTATCCTGATCGTCCCGCCAGAAAAAGTTCGTCCAATTGGTATTATTGACCGTCTGCACCTGTCCGAATCGGGCCGAGCGCAGCATCGGAATATCATACCCAAACGATTTGACTACACCCTCGGCCTCGCGGCTGAGCGGTTCCGGAACCGATGCGACCGTCCCAGCCTCAGCCGTCATGCCGTTAGCCTGTTCAGTATAGGTTCCCGCCTCCATCACAGCCCAGGCAGCCGTATAGTCCTTAGTATCAGGCTCGCCTTTAATCTGCTGCAGCTTGATCTCAAAGCCGATGGCGGTCACATTCCGCACCCGTGTAATAAAATTCGGATTGGCCTTGGGATCAATCGAAGCAACCACAACGGGCTTCGCATAGCGATGCGGAAATCTCACCGTCTTCCAAAAACGACTGGATATTCCATCAACCGTACCAACAGCCAGTTTCGGATTGGCCCGCTCAGCAATCACACACAGCTCAAGACTGCTTTTGAATTCATTGCCGTAAACATTTTTCACGGCATATGGGATTGAAACTTTGCCGGTAAATCCGGCTTTCGGTTTATAGGTAAACATCCCGTTCGTACTCTTTGAAATTGTCCCCGCCGATGGTTTTCCAAACCCGGAAAAGGTCAATTTTCCCGAGAATGTCAGAGCATCTTCAACCGGCGAAGAAATCGCTACCGACCGACCTTCAGAAACGATGATCCGGCGTTTCGGATTGTAAACAGCGTCCCACTTCGGCAGCTTCAATTTATCCAGTAGCTTTTCTCCGTCTTCCGAAACCTTGATATGAAAATGCGCAAAATACGGGCGAACATCATGCTTGGCCTCCTGGGACAGAAAAATCAGCCACTTGTCCATTTTAATCTGGTCCAGCACCATGCGATCCTCGTCGGTCACCTTCCACCAGGGCTTTTTCACAGCCGGATGGTCCGCATACATCGACAACTGATTGATCGCGTCATCCGGATGGGTAAACCGATGCACACAGGTCTTAAACGCCTCCCAGCCGAATGTATGGGCATAGCCGATCATCATGCTTGTCACCGGGTAGGACCAGTGATGCGTCCACTTGGTATCCCACCAGCCGTCTGTAAACAATTCCTGGTGATGCGCATCATTGCGGTCAAACAGCCGCAGCAGGTGCGCCTCCTCGGTTTCTTTCCAGGCAAAATCACCGCGCGTACCTTTCATATAATACCCCGCCCAGTTCGGCGTGGACTCGCCGATCTTACCGAACATCATCCGCCCGTCATCACCGTGATGGCCGTGCTCATGCAGAAACAGTCCGTCATGATAGGCCTTCATCCGGTCCAGGTTCATAATATTGAGAACGCTTTTCTTGCTCTCATACAGCGGCCAGGTCGAATACCCCCTAATTGCATTGTAACAGGTATGCATTCGGAACGGCTTGCCGATGTTATAGTTGTAGAAACCGTCATGAGCGGCAACATTCTCACTCCACCAGGTCATCAGGTCCGTGGGATTATCCAAACCCTGCATAGCTTCACGATGCGCCACCAGAATATAGTTATCCGCAACCAACTCCCCCCAAGGACCGGGATTGTTACGAATGGTTTTCCACTCAGCATCGGTTGTTTTGCCAAGGATAAACCGCGGCGATTCAATCACACCGAAAAATGTCACAGGCGTTTCCGCCAATTCGACATCTTTGGGCACATTGATAAACAGCATCCCGCCGTAGGGATTGATCGCCTTAACCGATTCAGTGTCAAATGTTACCCGACTGGATGTGCGGGGCATACAGACAAATTTCTTATTGTGGTCATTGCTGTTAAGATGGTGACCGATCTGCAGCACCAGCTTCTTACCCACCAGTTCCTTCGGTATCGTCACCGCTACCTGTTTTCCGGGAACCGCATACAAACCGGTAGAAACCATCTCGGTTCCGTTCTTGGTTGCTTTTGAATTCAGATTGACCGTCTTCTTGACGGTTTTA
The DNA here is from genome assembly GCA_028282905.1 of Sedimentisphaerales bacterium. Classification (GTDB taxonomy): domain Bacteria; phylum Planctomycetota; class Phycisphaerae; order Sedimentisphaerales; family Anaerohalosphaeraceae; genus 4572-13. The sequence goes on from JANQGW010000088.1 coordinate 7,577, forward strand.
GCACCTGCCGGAATTTTGCCAAACACATCCGCCGTCCGATGGGCACCCATCGTCTTTAATTGAGAGTAGGACCGAGACTTGATCCATAAATCCTCAAACAGCAACAGTGTATTCAGGACGGAATTTTCAATCGGCGTCTCCGGCGACGGCATCAGCTTCGCCGACAGGCCAAAATACGGCTTCATCTTTGAAAGCACCTCGGGTGAAGGCTTATCCTTCACGCCCTTGGTCAGCTTTTCGAGTTCTTCGGTCAGTAGTTTCTGGTCAGACCTGCTCAGCTTATCCGCAAACGCCTGAACCCCATCGGGCGGTGTCGCCGCGAGCATCTTAAGAAGCTTGGTTTTCTGATTTTCAATCTTCCGGGTCTTCCGCAAAAGATCCATTGTTCGCTTATCCAGTTGCGGCACCTTCAGCGACTTGCGATCAATCACCCTCTGTTTGAATCCCGGCCCTTCCCAGACCACCGAAACATGGTCACCGCCGCCGCTTTGCTTGTGCAGGGCGCGGATAAAATACGATTGCCCCGCTTTAAGCTGGATCACCTCAGATTTCTGAGTCTTTTTAGCGTTCCAGGCTCTCGGATTGGAATAGCTGTTCAGATACGCGATTTTTTTGAGATTATCCGCCATCTCATCGGTACTGAGCCAAAGTTCCGCAGTGTCATCGGCCGCAATCCAGAACGTATAGCCGCCCGACTTCGGTACAGTCAGCAGCGCCGAATAACGCGCCCCGTATTCAGAACCAAGATCAGCCGCAGCAAACTCACTTAGCACCCACGCCGCGTTCGCCGTGCGGCTGTACCGCTTTTCCTCGGTCAAGCTCTGGACCGAACCGCCTTTGACATTGTTCCAGACTTCCTGAACCACCCCCGGCGGCTGAGCAAACGCAGTGCCGCTACTAATCGAACCCAAAATTGTTATGACAAACAGGCCGGTAAACACAAAAGACAATCTCATTGAAGATTCCCCACAAAGCCACTCAAAAATACCACAAACACGTTGTTGTGTGCTTAAGCATTCTATCTAAACTAACACCCCCAGTCAAGGTTTTCCCCCATTCATCCCACTTCCCAGCATCTCGCTATTTCCCGAGAAAAGCGTTTTTTTATTGATTTTTGGGCTAAAACGGGTACACTTCCGGCTGGCTAATCGTATAAGAGACTTTCCCCTGACAATATTTAAGCAAGGATTCTAATGTCTGAAACCGAACATATTCGCAATGTGGCGATTATCGCCCACGTTGACCATGGAAAAACGTCCCTGTTGGACCAGTTGCTGTACCAGTCGGGCATGTTCCGCAATGCGGAGCTGGATAAGCTGGCCGGCGGCCAGCATGGGCTGATTATGGACTCGAACCCGCTGGAACGTGAACGCGGCATCACCATTCTCAGCAAAAACTGCGCGATCCAGTACACCGACCCGGACGGCGAAGAATACAAGATTAACGTGATTGACACGCCGGGCCACGCCGATTTTGGAGGTGAGGTCGAGCGCGTGCTGCAGATGGCCGACGGTGTTCTGCTGGTGGTCGATGCGTTTGAAGGGCCGATGCCGCAGACGCGATTTGTCCTGACCAAGGCACTCCAGCACGGCCTCAAGCCGATCGTCGTCGTCAACAAGATCGACCGTACCGACGGCCGCCCTGACGACGTCGTCAATGAGGTCTTTGATCTGTTCGTCGCACTGGAAGCCGATGACGAGTCACTGGATTTTCCGGTCCTGTACGCCTCTGCCAAGAATGGCTGGGCGACGACCGACCACCACGAGCCCAATGACAATATGCAGCCGGTATTCGACGCGATTATCAACCATGTGCCGGCCCCGAAGGATGATCCGGATGTACCGCTGCAGATGATGGTCACATCGCTGGATTATTCTGAATATCTCGGTCGCATTGCCATCGGTCGCGTCTTTGCGGGCAGTGTCTCGCAGGCCGAAAAGATTACCGTCATCGACACCGAAGGCAAACATACTCAGCAAAAAGTTACACAGCTATACAGCTTTGACGGATTAGGCAAAAAACACGCAGACAGAGCCGTTGCCGGTGACATCTGCGCCATTGCGGGCCTTGACCCGGTCGATATCGGCAACACGATTGCCTGTGCCGACGAGCCGAGTGCCCTGCCGCTGGTAGCGGTTGATGAACCGACGATGCACATGACCTTTCGCATTAACGACGGACCGTTCGCCGGCCAGGAAGGCAAATTCGTCGCCAGCCGCCAGATCAAGGAACGACTTGAAAAGGAATTACAGGTCAACGTCGCACTGCGGGTCGAGCCGGGCGAAACACCGGAAGAGTTCAAGGTTTCCGGCCGCGGCCTGATGCACCTGGGCATTCTGCTGGAAAACATGCGTCGAGAAGGCTACGAATTGTGCGTCGGCAAACCCAATGTTATTATCCGCTATGTCGATGGTCTGCGGCAGGAACCGATTGAGCGGCTGGTCGTCGATTGCCCGATGGAGTGCCAGAACGCCGTCATGAGTCTGCTGGGCGACCGGAGAAGTGAAATGGTCAGTATGGACGCCAAGAGCGGCGCCGACGATTATGTCCACATGGAGTTCATGATTCCCTCACGCGGTCTGTTCGGTCTGCATGCACGGATATTGACCGCAACACAGGGCCGGGCCGTGATGCACCATACTTTTGAACGCTACGAACCAATGCGTGGGGCGATTCCGCAGCGTCAGGCCGGTGTGATCATCGCCACCGAAACCGGCACCGTCACCGCTTATGCCCTTGACGGGCTGTATGACCGCGGCGTCTTCTTCATCAGCCCCGGCGAGAAAATCTACGAAGGCCAGGTTGTCGGCGAACACTGCAAAGACAAAGACATCACCGCCAACCCAACCCGCGCCAAGCAGTTGACTAATGTCCGGGCCGCAGGTAAAGATGAATCCGCCAAGGTTCGCCCGCCTCGGATCATGAGCCTGGAAGCGACGCTGGAATATATCCAGGAAGACGAACTGGTTGAAATTACGCCCGAATCAATAAGAATACGAAAACGGCTGCTGAGAGAAGGCGACCGCCGACGCGACGCCCGCCAAAAAGCCAAAAGCGAATAATTAATTACCACAAAGAATACGAAGTGCACGAAGGTTTTAACGGTAGTTTTAAATATTTTTCTCCGGGTCCTTCGTGAACTTCGTGGTTAATCTGAGAAGGAAAGGACCGGATGATTCAGCCGGAGCGAATACTGGTTTTGAATGACGATATCGTTCGGGACCGGTCTTTTGTTTTGTACTGGATGCAGGCCGCCCAGCGAGCTGAATGGAACCATGCCCTTGAATACGCCATCCGGCAGGCCAATCGCATTGGCAAACCGCTTGTCGCCGCCTTTTCGATCACCGATAACTACCCCGAAGCCAATGAGCGGCATTACGCATTTATGCTGGAAGGCTTGAAAGAAACACAGGCCGCCGTCGCCAAACGCGGCATACAGTTCGTGATCCTGCACGGCTCGCCCGAAAGATCAATCCCGACAATCGCTCAAAAGGCCGACCTGCTGGTCACGGATGAAGGTTATCTGCGGATTCAGCAGCAATGGCGACGCACTGTCGCAGAGGCCGTCGATTGCAAAATGGTCGAAGTCACAACCAATCTCATCATTCCGATTGAAGAAGTCTCAGAGAAAGAGAACTACTCGGCCGGCACACTGCGGCCGCGCATCCATCGGCAACTGGATAAGTATCTCGTTGCACTTCGCCACACCAAACCTAAACACTCCTCGCTCGATCTGAAATTTAAGAGCTTTGACATCACCGACACTGAAAAAGCTCTGCAAAAACTGGCCATTGACCGCTCCGTCAAAGCATCGCCCTTCTTTACAGGCGGCATAAGTCCGGCTAAAAAGCGACTGCGGCACTTTATCAAGCACAAACTCGACGATTACGCGGACAAACGCAATGACCCCATGCAAGACTGCCAGTCCAATTTGAGTCCCTATCTGCATTTTGGCCAAGTCAGCCCGCTCTACATTGCGCTGGAAATAATGAAAACCGACTCACCGGGTAAAGACGCCTTTCTCGAAGAACTCATCGTCCGTCGCGAATTGAGCCACAACTTTGTCTATTACAACCATCGCTACGATGACTTCGATGCCCTGCCGCCGTGGGCATTGCGAACACTCAATTTTCATGCGAAAGATAAACGCGAGTATTGCTACTCACTCGAACAGTTTGAGAACGCCCAAACCCACGATCCATACTGGAATGCTGCACAGTTGGAGATGGTCCTGACCGGTAAAATGCACAACTATATGCGGATGTACTGGGGCAAAAAAATACTCGAATGGACGAAACGGCCAAAAAATGCTTTTCAAATCGCCATTTATCTGAATAATAAGTACGAACTGGACGGACGCGACCCGAACGGCTATGCGGGCGTGGCGTGGTGTTTCGGCAAACACGACCGCGTCTGGAACCGCCGCCCGGTCTTCGGCAAAGTGCGGTACATGAATGCCGCGGGTTTGAAACGAAAGTTCGATCCAGATGCTTATGTTCGAAAAATTCAGAATTTACGGGAGAAATATTTGTGAATTACACACCCTCGAACAAACGGTACGAAAAAATGACGTATAACCGCTGTGGAAAAAGCGGCTTGAAACTGCCGGCCATCGCATTAGGTCTGTGGCACAACTTCGGCGATGTCGATGACCTGCACACCGCACGCGATATGATTCGCCTGGCCTTCGACAACGGTATCACCCATTTTGACCTCGCCAACAATTACGGCCCGCCGCCGGGAACTGCGGAAATTAACTTCGGTCGGATTCTCAAGGCCGATCTTGCCGCCCACCGGGACGAGCTAATTATTTCCACCAAAGCCGGCCACTTGATGTGGGACGGCCCTTACGGTGAATGGGGCAGCAAAAAATACCTGACCGCCAGCCTGGACCAATCACTGCAGCGGATGGGACTGGACTATGTCGATATCTTCTATTCGCACCGCCCGGACCCGGACACCCCGCTGGAAGAAACCGCCGAAGCCCTCGCCCAGGCCGTCCGGCAGGGAAAAGCCCTCTACGTCGGCATCTCCAAGTACTCACCGGAGCAGACCAAAGAGGCTGCGGCGATTTTAAAATCCATGGGCGTGCGTCTGCTGATTCATCAACCACCCTATTCGATGCTTCGTCGTGAATTTGAAGAAGCCGGCCTATTCGACACACTCGACGAACTCGGCGTCGGCAGCATCTGCTTTTGCCCGCTGGCACAGGGACTGCTGACTGACAAGTATCTCAATGGTATTCCCGGCAATTCCCGAGCCGCTAAGGCACACGGCTTTTTGCAGAAAGACGCGATTACACCGGAACTGGTTGAAAAGCTCAAAAAACTCAACGAACTCGCTCAACAGCGAGGTCAAAGCCTGGCCCAGATGTCCATCGCCTGGGTGCTGCGTCAAAAGGCCGTCACCTGTGCCCTGATTGGCGCCAGCCGCGTCGAGCAGCTTCAGGAAAACCTCCACACACTCAAACAGCTTGACTTTACGGATGACGAACTCCAACAGATTGAAACCATTTTGAATACGGACGGACAATGGCGCTGCGATTTGTAGAAATTTTTATTCCCGCGGAAAAACAAGTTGACCTGTTCGACCTGCTGGAAACATATGAATCGGTCAATGTGATCCAGAAGGAAATCTTTGAAAAGCAGCTCCATGCCAAGCTGCTGATGCGCCCCGAACGCACAGAAGAACTGCTGGACCGGCTGGAGGCGCGTTTTTCCAATGTGGACGATTTCCGCATTGTTATCGCCGCCGTCGAAGCAACCATTCCACGTATCGAAAATAATACGGATAATGGAAAGACCAAAAGCAAACCCATCAAATTTGCCCGGGTCAGCCGGGAAGAACTCTACCACGATGTGCAGGAAGCAAGCGAACTGTCGTATCTGTTTATCACCATGCTGGCACTGTCGTCGATTGTTGCCGCCATCGGCCTGATGCGAAACAACACCGCCGTCGTTATCGGCGCGATGGTTATCGCCCCGCTGCTGGGACCGAACATCGCATTAGCATTAGCCTCGGCCCTCGGTGATCTGAAATTAGCTAAAGTCGCCAAACGGGCCAACATTGTCGGCATTCTCGCCCCGTTGCTGTTCGCTGCCCTCGTCGGAGCCGTCTTTAACGACTGCGCGGTCAACAGCCCGGAAATTGTATCTCGCACCGAAGTCAGCCTGGCTGACATCATCCTGGCACTGGCCGCGGGTGTCGCCGGAACGCTCAGCTTTACGATGTCGCTATCCGGTGCAATTATCGGCGTCATGGTTGCAGTCGCTCTGCTGCCGCCGCTGGTAACCTGCGGAATTCTGATCGGCTGCGGTCAGTGGCACATGGCCACCGAAGCCGGTCTTCTGTTTGCCACCAATCTGATCTGCGTCAATTTGGCCGGCGTTGTCACGTTTCTGGTCCAGGGCATTCGCCCGCTATGGTGGTGGGAAAAGGAACGTGCCCAAAAGGCGACCCGCCGGGCTATGATTACCTGGCTCATCTGCCTGGCGCTGCTGGTACTGCTGATTATAGCCTCGCAGCGAATACTGAAATAACCAACGTAGTCAAAAACCTTTTCGGCAGCTCTGCCTGATTCGAAGCCAGCATTTAATTTTTGCCGGCGGAAAAAGGACGAACGCCGCTAATGTAAAAACACCGACCAAAACCGTCGGGATAAAAATCGCCCAGGGAGGCACCGACGGATAAACAAGCCGCTCGACATACCGGGCAATAAAGTCCCCAGGATAAATCAAGTCCGGATCATATCGAAGCCTTAATTGATATTCCCAAATCGTCAGCGGACAATACCGACCTAAAGCCGCCACCGCCACGACAAACAGGATACCGCAAAGATGAACCGTCCTGAAAACCCATCGATCCAGAAAACGGCGGCAGCGTCGAAACAGCCTGCGACCAATGACCGCCCACAGAGTCATAAAAAAGCCGATCAGCATAAACAGTATCCACAAAAAATGGATCACTACCAACGCATCTGCCAATATCCTGTATCGCACGGTCGGTCCCTTTCGTTAACCACCATCCATTATACCATGCCTTGACCGGAACACTCAAACCGGAGTTGAAATTATTTTATTATTTCGGCATTTTTCGAGAACTCCGCGATTTCCCGCAGCGTAGTATTGTTTACTTCGTCATTTGGCTGAAGAAAACGTTCAGCCGCTTCACAGAGTCGTGAAGTTCGAAACCGTGGAAAGACTTTTCGAAGAATGAGGAAGGAAGAACGGGATCCGCTCCCACCGATGGAATAGAAGTGAAAAAACTGTTCCAAGGCGTGTAGGCCCGAAAGCGCAAAGCTTTCCTCCCACCGGATCCCTCTTTTTTTATGCGCGGTGAGAATTGCCCTCTCTTACCTCCGGAAACCCACGCGTTAATCATTGCGAATATCGGAATAAACGAATCCTGTTTCGGCCCGCTTTTTCTGTTCGCCAATCCAGGCATCAACGCCAATCTCTTTCAGACGTTGGCCATCGGCAATAAGCGTCAGATAAATCTTGCCAAGTTCCCGAATCCGCTCACATGGATAATCCTCGCAATGGGGACAACTTTCGACTTTTCGCTGTTGGGCGCATTTTCGGATTTCGCACTCCGGATTTCCCCCGCCCTGCCGACAGCCGGGACAGGCATTCTTCAGGTCGCTCCATTGGTTCAGCAGTGTCCAGAATTCCTTAAAATTCGGGATATTCTGGCCCCATTGGTCAAATCCATCTTTAGCCAGCGTATCCCGAAGTGCCCGGGCCTGTTGTGGAATACGCCCCCGCTGACTGCAAAGCCCGCAATATAACCCGCAGATAGTGACATAGCGTAATTTTTCGGATTCTGACGTTTGCATATCAAACTCCTTTCCATTTTGCCCCTGTGTTTGTGTTGAATGATTAAAACAGCCGCACGGCAATGCCAAAGCCAAACCAACCCCGGAAGCCAACACAGCACGCCGGCTAACAAGACAGCCCACACAACATTCTGTTTCGCAGACCTGCTTCACATCTTTTCCCTGATTTTCACAATCTGCAGTTCCAGCTGAATCCTCTTTTATGCGCAGATTTATCCTTCTATTCTTCCTCGTCATCATGCATCAAATCAGCTAACTCTTCAGGCTTCATTTGCTTGATTCTCCGCTCGAAACGTCGGTCGTATTGTCTGTCATTAGGATCACCATGACGTTTACTTGTTCTGGTATATTCTCGGAGAAAAACTCCGATTTTCGATTTTAATGCTTTTTTACGTTTCGACATTTTAATTTTCACAACCCTAAGAAGGCACGGAGTTCGACGTTGTTTGGGTGGGTGTCGATCCAGGCTTTGAGGTCTTTGGCTTTCCGGTAGCCTTCTTCGCCGAATTTTTCCTTGTAGAAAGTCTCGATTGCCGCGGCGTGTTCTTCGCTGCGAATGCGGTTTTGCCAGACTTCCGAAAAGATTTTATGTACATCGTCGTGCAGACCGCGGCTCTTGAGCGATTCCCATTCGTTGGCATCAAACCAGGTTCCGCCGCAGTTGCCGCAGTGGTCCAGGCCAAAACCCAGCCCTTCGCCGACGGGAAACCGTCGCAGAAAATGGCCACATTCGGGGCACAATTTGGCCTGCGTGCGGTCTTCGACCGGCAGCGAATCCTCAGAACCGGCGCAGCTTGACAGCAGGGATTTCCCGGAAATATCTTTCCATTTCCAATACTGAAACGATGCGATCCACTTACCCGAACACTGCCCGCAGGCATGAGCAGACAAATTGGCCTCAAGCGGCTTCGACGACATGACTTGATCTTTACATACGGGGCACTTCATAAAAACCTCCCTCGAATAAAGTTCCGGATTATTTTCTACTGAATATACCGAATTATCCGGCCAAAGGCAATATTTTTCTCGAAAGCGTTGGCCTCGTAAGAGTTCAAGCTTCAGCTTGACACAAAACACACTAAAGTGTGAACTCTAACATAAAACATTGCCTTTTGGACTCCAACCAGCACAAAAAATGAGCAGGGCTTGCATTTTTCGACGGATTTTGTATAGTATATCGCATTACAGTCAGCTTGTAAGGAACAGACAATGGAATTCACAAAAATGCACGGCTTGGGCAATGACTATGTCTATGTCAATTGCTTTCAGGAAACGGTTGAAAATCCCGCCCAACTGGCGGTCGCGGTCAGTGACAGGCACTTCGGCATTGGCTCTGATGGGCTGATCCTGGTGTGCCCTTCCGAGATTGCCGACGCGAAAATGCGCATGTTCAACGCCGACGGCTCCGAAGCCCAGATGTGCGGCAACGGCATCCGCTGCGTGGCCAAGTACGTCTATGACCACAATCTGGCCCGCACCGAGACGGAATTTTCCATTCCGGGTCTGGCAACCTTTCCCACCTCACTGCGGATCGAAACCGGCCGCGGCGTGTTGACACTGGGACTGGAACTGGGCGATGACGGCACTGTTAGCCAGGTCTGTGTGAATATGGGCCAACCGATAATAGAAGCCAGTGACATTCCCGTTGCCGCCGACGCTGATACGGTCATCGACCACGTCATGGCGATTGAAGGACAGGAACTGTCGATGACATGCGTATCGATGGGCAATCCGCACGCGGTCTTTTTCTGTGATGACCTGAACGACATCAGCCTGCCGCACATCGGCCCACTGATCGAAAATCACGAATTGTTCCCTGAACGCGTCAACGTCCATTTTGTCAAGGCCGTCGGCCCGAATGAGTTTATCATGCAAACATGGGAACGCGGCAGCGGCATTACCTTAGCCTGCGGCACCGGCGCGTGCGCATGTGCGGTTGCGGGTGTGCTCACCGGCAAATGCCAGCGCAACGTCACCGCCCATCTGCCCGGCGGCGACCTCCAGCTCAATTGGTGCGAAAATGATAACTGCGTCTATATGACCGGCCCGGCCACAGAGGTCTATACCGGACACTGGCCGGCATAACCGTCAGTAGGGATAAACCGCCATCCACTGATTCATCAAGATCAGCAGATCCTGAAAATCGACAGCGCCTTTAACCGCCGTCAGGTCACAGTCCGCATTATAATCAGCCTGTCCCTGTGTCGTCATCCACGCCTGTGCGAAAATCGCCACATCCGGCAACCGCACATCACACGATGCATCAAAGTCGCCTGTCAGCGGATCATCAACCAATATCTCCCCGAAAATCTTCATGCTCGGAATGGAGGCTTTAATATAATTTCCGCCAAGCGCCCAAAAATCCCACGCCAATGGATCACCATGCGTTCCCGTATCAGAAGCCAGCGCAATCAAACGAAGCTTACCTGCGTCTGCCTCTACATAATATTCGCCATCAGGACCGGTCCTTCCGCTGTTGTTAAAACTAAAATCAATCAAAAGATTTTGGGTTCCATTGTATTCAAATGGAATATGAAAATTAAAAACATGCCATCCGGCCTGTGAAATTGTCTCATCAGCCTGATAAACAGTGGACCAGCCCGAGGGCAGGAACATATCCGTGACATCATAGTTTTCCGGGTAAGATGCCCAGTCCGTATGCTGCATCCGAATCGTCCAATTGTTCAGTGTTCTTCCGGGAGGAACTTTGACATGAATGTCTAATCTTTTCAACGTTTGCGCCGGGCCGATATCACTTTGCAATAAGATCCCCTGCATTCGAAGATCATAATAAGAAGCCGTATTTAACATTAATGTCGAATAAGTATTGGAATTGACACCAAAATCCGTATTAACCTGATTATTCACATTGATCGTCACCGTCGCGATATTAGAATCTCCGCCGGTGGGATAGGTTCCGCCGTCATTAGCTTTATAGGTAAACGAATCCTGCCCACCAAAATACGGACACGGCAGGTAGTTCACATCGGCAATACTGGACGACAACACATACGGTACAGACTCAATTAATCCGACATTCGGCTCACTCAGCACGCCATGCGATGGCAGCGACGTAATAATACACCGAAACAGGTTCGGATCCGGTTCGCCGTCATCCAGTCCCAGCAATTGAATATACGCCGAATCAGCAGCATCAACATCCACCGTCATATTATATGCCGTCGGCGGCCCGGAATTAGCCGAAACAAACAAGATCCCACTGCGGTTGCCCGGTACGCTCCAATCGACCGAGTGCCCCGTCGTCACCGTCTGGTCCAGAAAGCTTTCACCATTCTTAGTCGCTGAAATGGTATAGGTCGTATTAGCCAACAATTGCGTTAATGCATATACGCCGCGGTTATTAGTCACGGTTTGCTTCACCAGCACCGCCCCTTGATACGCCGACACCGTCACGCCCGCAATCGGCACTCCGGCCATATTGGTAATACGCCCGCTGATGATCTCCCCGGAACCGGTTGGATAGATATTATATGCACAATCATCAATCACCGTATAGGTATAATACGCATCAATCGTCGGCAGTTGATACCACGCGTTGTCACTGCCGCCCCAACCCATATTCAGATGGTGATATAGCGTCTCGCCGGTATAACCGTAACCATCCGCCACGATCGCGTGGCCGCTGCCGGTGCGGCTGATGCCCATCATCACCGGCAATCCCGCGTCTAAGTTTGAATTCAAAATGTTCCAGAGACGGCCATCGCCCGTCGACGAAAAGTCCTGCGTATAAATACTGCTGGCATAGCCAAATGTATCCGTCATCGCCCGGTCGGCATTGAAAAGACTCGTTCCGGAACCGCTGCTTTCATAGGACATCTCTGTCGCAACCCCCGCGTCATAACACAGCGCACCGATGGCCTGCCGCTGTATTGTTGTCACGCCGGCTTGTGGATTGTGCGGCATCTGCGACCAGTTGTAAGGGCCGCCGGAACCGTTTCCGCCCCTTGTCGAAGCCGACTCCGGCTGGTTGTCCACTTCGATATCAAAACTGTGAACACCGATACCGCTTGCCGGCCAGGTGTGATAGCGCATCACCTGGGCCATCATCGTGGCCACACATCCGCTGAGATAATGATTCGGTGTGTAATAGTTATAGCATAAACCACCCAATACATCGCCCTGATCCCATTCCGACTGAATCAGTGGATCAACCCAAATCTCACTGACCGCTGCAATCGACGCTTGGGCAATCAGTTCATCGTCACTGGTCAATTCAGTCCCAACCTCGATCAATCGCTGCCACTTACGTGCTTTCTTATCTGCATTTGACTTCTGACGAGCTTTTTGCTTAATGCTGCCAAGACGCCCCTTCATATCTCGATTCAATAAGGCCGTCAACGCACTATTCGGCTCACCATCAAAACGCCCCGTCTCCGAAAATGCAATGACCGGCTCAATCTCCGTATCCGTCGAAACAATCACAAACCCAACCGGGTCCAGATTGATGACATAGCACAATGATTGGCCGCCTTCCTTCAGCGTCTGCACATCAAGCACACTGTCACTGATACCGCGTCCCATGGGCATTCTGTTGTGTTTCAACCAGCCGCGAACGGCCTGCCGGGCCTGTCCTTTCTGCACCGGCGCAGCAGATAAAACACCGCAAATTAGAAAAAACACGGATAGACCAAATACCAAAACACGCCCTATAGGAGAAGTGCGTTTCATAGAGTACCCCATCAATTCCATCACCCGATTCCCTTCTTTGTCAGACTATTAGATCTCAAACACAGACTCTCAGTCTATCACAAACCGGGAAATATTTCAATAAGAATGAATTTCGCCTAAAATCCGGCGTTCTACAGATCAGGGATGATTTCCGGTGACAGCGTCCCGGAAGCGGTCACTTTGAAGATATAAATCAGCCCCGGCTTGAGCTTACAATAGAGATCATTGCCGTAAATCGCCTTAATCCCCATATTTTCAAGTCGCCCGGGATTGTTGGACAAAGCCCAAATTTCGCTCCAGAACAGGTTCCGGTCCTCAATCGAGAGCTTTTCACAAAGCTGTGCATATCGCGGCGAAGGCTGCCCTTCTGTCTCAATCACAAATCCCTGCTCGGGCGGGATTTTTTCGCCGTAAATCCGCCGCCACAAATACATCGCCCGCTCGGTCCCATCCATCACCAGATTGCCGCTGAAGGTGACAATTAGAGTATCAAAATGCACAATATCGCCTTCGATCTCAACCTCCTTCGTCAGCAGCCGCTTGGTGAAATCAGCGGGGTCGGCTTCCACAAACAAAACCTTGGTAAACAGCTTACCATCGCGTGTTTCCTGCGAGATGACCTTGGCATAGCCAATTTGATCCTCGTCACTGAGATTGGTGATCGCTGTTTTAAGGTCTTCGTTCTCGGTCAATAACTGCTCAATCGTCCGGTTCGCGGTAAAATGCAGCCACGCAAACGCCCCGCCGGCAATCGCCGCCAGCAAAACGCCGATCTTACACAGAGTTTTAATTGATTTCATATCCAATGCCCGCTTTAATAGTTAGTGTACTTATTCACTCTATCGGCAAAAGGAACTGAAATGCATAAACGAATCGAATTTGAGACGCAACAGACGATTTTATTCATCGGCGACAGTATAACCGACTGCCGGAGGCGGGAACTGCCCTACTCTCCGCTCGGCTGGGGTTATGTCCACTTTGCCGCCAATTTCCTGCTGGCAAACCGGCCGGATTTAAACCTGAATATCGAAAACCGGGGCATCGGCGGAGACACCACCCGCGCCCTGCTGTTTCGCTGGCAGACTGACTGCCTGGCTCTCAAGCCGGATATCGTCAGCCTGATGATCGGCATCAATGACCTGTGGTACAAATTCGGTGAGTCCTACGAATCCCAGCGGATGCATGTCGCACCGGACGAATATGAAAGCAACGTCCGCAAACTGCTCACGCAAACCCGCGACGAATGCAACTCACAGTTGATTCTGATGGAACCGTTTATGTTCTGCGGCGAAACCGATAACCCGATGCTGACAGAACTGCCTGCCTATATTGACATCGTCCATAAACTCGCCGATGAATTCGACGCTGTGCTGGTACCGGTGCATACTAACTACATACAACTGCAAAGCAAACGCCCCGCCAACCAATGGGCTGAAGACACTGTGCATCCTTACGAATGGGCGCACGCCTGGATCGCTCAGCAGTGGCTGAACGCGGTTTTATCAGACGCTTAAAAAAATTAACGAAGCAGCGAAAAATCTGACGATAGGAAAGGCGGCTAATCACTTTTTCCCTGAAAGGATTTTTCTATGAACAACACACTCAAAATCTCTATCGCCTCGTCCATTATCGCCATCGGTCTGATCGCTTCAGCGCACACACTTTCACGTTTTTATCTGCGGATGGAAAAGGAAAAGGTGATCCGCGTCAAGGGCTTTGCACAAAAACGATTGACCTCTGATAAAGCCTCGCTGTCAGCCATCGTTACCGTTCAGTCCCCAAGTATTGCCGAAGGACACAAGCTGCTGCTAAGCCAAACTCAGCAGGTCAGGGATTTGATCGCCGCCAAACAGATTACCGCAGTTGCCGCCGATAATGTTGACCATGAGAAGATTTATAAACGCAACCTGCGCGGCGAACGCACCAACGAGGTGGACTACTACGAACTGTCGCAGCGTTTTCGCGTCAGCGCGAAAGAAGTTCGCAAGATCGAAGAACTCTCACAGGAAATCGGTGCCCTGCTGTCCAAGGGCTACGAGGTCGATATTTATGGGCCGCATTACTACATCACGGATTTAAGCGGCGTCAAGATGCAGCTGCTCGCAAAGGCTACCGAAGACGGCTACAAACGTGCCAAGCTGATGGCCGATAACAGCGGCGGTAAAGTCGGCAAACTCGTCGAGGCCCAGCAGGGAATCTTCCAGATCACCGAGCCGGACTCGACCGAAACCTCCGGCTACGGCATCTACGACACCGGCACCATCGAAAAAGACATCAAAGCCGTCGTCACCCTGCGATACCTGATCGAGTAGTCCCTGCCGTAAACATTGTTCAACAGCGCAAAAACAGAGCCTCGAACGACAGTGAGAGGTTTATCTACTTGACATTCGAGGCTCTGAACTGCTATCATTTTATGCCTTATTCGGACTTTTCTTCAACTTCGCCATTCGCCTCGCGCCCAAAGACTTTGCTGTTCCATGCTTCAATGGCCGCTTTATATTCTTCCTGTTTAATCTGGCCGGTTTTGGCAGGTATCCACAGCGACACCTGCGGCACATAGGTGATCACCATCAATGCCACGATCATCGCCCCGAAAAACGGCAGCATATACCTCGTCGCTTTAGCAATCGTCGTCTTGCCCACGCCGCAGCCGATAAACAGACACGTTCCCACCGGCGGCGTACAGATACCGATACACAGGTTGGCAATCAGCATAATCCCGAAATGTACTTCGTTCATATGCAGCGAGGTCACAACCGGCAAAAAGATCGGCGTAAAGATCAGCACTGCCGGCGTCATGTCCATAAACGTCCCGACAAACAGCAGCAGCAGGTTAATCGTCAGCAGGATAATAATCGGGTTATCCGAGAGATTCACCAACGCAGTACTGACCGTCTGAGGAATATTCGCCATCGTCATAATCCAGCTCATTCCGGAACTGGCCCCGATCAGCAGCATCACCACCGCCGTCGTAATACCGGTCTGCTTTAAAATCTCGGGCAGTTCTTTGAGTCGGATTTCACGGTAAATCACCACCGACAGCAGGAAAGAATACAGCACGGCCACCGCCGCCGCTTCCGTCGCGGTAAAGATCCCCTTCAGAATTCCGCCAATCACAATGATAATCAGCAGCAAACTTAATATCGCTCGTTTGAACGACAGCAACCCCTGAACAAATGAAACCCGATCACCGGCGCCGTATTTATAGCGAAACGCGAAGTAGCCGCAAACCACCATAATAAACAACCCGGTGATAATGCCCGGCAGCACACCCGCCATAAACATCGCCGCAATCGACACACTACCAGCAGCCACCGAATAAACGATCATCACATTACTCGGCGGAATCAGCAGCCCTGTCGTCGCCGCCGTCGTCGTCACCGCCACGTTAAACTCACGATTGTAGCCCTTGCGGTTCATTTCGGGAATCATAAACCCACCAACCGACGAAACAGCTGCGGCGGCAGAACCGGAAATCGAGCCGAACAGCATACAGGTCAGCGTGTTCACATACGCCAGACCGCCGGGAAACATCCCCACGATGGAGCTGGCAAAGTCAATCAGCCGTCGGGCCATCCCGCCACGCCCCATCAAATGTCCCGAAAGAATAAAAAATGGAATCGCCAGCAGTGCGAAGCTGTTGACGCCATTGGCCATTTTCGTCGCCAGCATCACTGACGGATCTGCACCATCGGCGATAATCGCCACAAACGCCGCCATTGCAATCGACACGGCAATCGGCACATTCATCACCAGCAGCAGTACAAACACCAGCACTAAGACCAAAGCAACTGCACCCATCAGTCGGCCTCCTTTCCGTTTGATTCTTTAGACAGTAAGGTTTCCAACACCTGCTCAAGCATGAACAAAATCATAAACACCCCCGAAATCGGCAGTGCCATATACACATGGCCCATTTTCAGGCCATACTTACCCAGGGCCGGAGCCAACTGCTCCATATTATTGGCCGCGATATTGCTGCCACCCATAATGAAAATGGTAATCGCAAAAAACAACACCACCAACTGACCGATAATTGTCACAAACTTTCTCGCGGAGGGGTCAAACTTGCCGACAAAAAAATCGACACCGAGATGGGCCTTTTCACCAAAGGCCGCCGCCCCGCCCAGCAGAGAGATCCAGATCAGCAGAAACCTTGCCAACTCTTCACTCCATTTGGCCTGTTCGCTCATGACATACCGTGTAAAGACACCCCACAGCACCACCAGCACCAAAACCGCCACCGCAAAAATCAGTGCCGTCTCCAAAATCCGGCACATGACAATACGGAATTTTTTCAGCATTTCAATCATGGCTTCACCTGTCGCATTTGTTTGACCAGTTCTTTAATCCGCTCATCTTCAATCGCATCGTACATTGGCTGGACCTTTTCGGCGAACAGGCTTTGGTCCACCTCATAGATCGTCACACCTTCAGCCTCGGCCTGTTTGAGCGATTCCAGCGTCTTCTTTTCCCACAACTCGCGTTGATAATCAGATGACGCATCCGCCGCCTGCTGCAGCCATCCCTGAACCTCCGGACTCAGCGTATCCCACGTCTTAGTACCGATCAGCAGCAAATCCGGAATCATCGTATGCGCGTCCTTGGAAAAATGCTTGCAGATTTCATAGTGCTTGTTGGAGGTAAAGCTCGGCGGGTTGTTTTCCGCACCGTCAACGGTTCCCTGCGCGAGTGCACTGTACAATTCGCCCCAGGCGATCGGCGTCGGCGCCGCCCCCAGCGCACTGACCATATCCATCGCCGTGCGGCTGTTCATCACGCGAATCTTCATACCCTTCAGATCATCCGGCGTGCGAATGGGCTTATCCTTCGTGTAAAAATTCCGGCTGCCCGAATCATAATAACACAGTCCCTGCAGCGATTTTTCGCCTCCCTTCTGCAGGATTTCCTTGCCAAGATCACTTTTGAGCACCGCCCAGTAGTGATCAACATCCCGAAACAGGTACGGCAGACCAAAAACCGCCATTTCCGGCACAAAGTTTTCAATCGAAGCCGCCGATGTTTTGGTCATGTCCAGCGAACCGTTCTGAAGTTGCTCAAGACACTGCACCTCGGAGCCAAGTACACTGCTGGGGTAAATATCAATAGAAACCTTGCCGCCGGAAAGTTCCTCCAGCCGAGTTTTCATGAATTCCATCCCCTGGTGAACCGGGTGATTGGTATCCAGTGAATGGCCCAGTTTCAACACCAGTTGATTGGTCGGCCCTTTCGAGGTACGCAGAAACCACGCGAAACCACAGGTTGAAATCAAGGCACCGATGAGAATGCCGCAGATTAAATACGAAATTTCTTTCTTCATGCTGATCTCCGTTAAATCAAGAAAACAACTGCACAATCACATTGCGACATATCGCCAAGATGATACAGCAAAGCCGCAACCGCTTCAATACATGATTTCACTTTTCAAAGTATTGCCAAAGAACATTTGTACTCCGGTTCATATTTGAAACAACACCTCGTTCTAAATCATATGTAACCTAATCCGGGCAAGTCATATCAAAGTAGTTTTTGGCATTATTATAGCTGATGTCTTCGACCATCTTCCCCAGCAACGCCATATCTTTCGGCCAGTAACCTTTTTCAACCTCGTCACCCAACAGATTACACAAGATTCGGCGGAAATACTCATGCCGCGAATAGGAAAGGAAACTGCGAGAATCGGTCAGCATCCCGATAAACCGGCTCAACAGGCCCAAATTCGACAACGCATTCATCTGCTTGATCATGCCGTCCATCTGGTCGAGGAACCACCAGCCGGAACCAAACTGCATCTTGCCGGGAACCGTTCCGTCCTGGAAATTGCCGATCATGGTTGCCATCACTTCGTTGTCTCGCGGATTCAGGTTATAAAGAATTGTTTTTGGCAGACGATTGGTACGGTCCATCATATCCAAAAAACGAGACAGCGGTTCAGCGGTCAAATAATCGCCGATCGAATCAAATCCCGTATCGGGTCCGATTTTATGAAACATGCGTGAGTTATTGTTTCGCATGGGGCCCAGATGCAGCTGCTGAACCCAGCCTTTTTGCCAATCCATCAGGGCGAAGTTAAACAACATGAGTGTTTTGAATTGGGCAATCTCTTTGGGACTCAGTTCCTGTTCCTGGCGGATCTTGGTAAAAATCGCATGTATCTGGCTTTTTGACTCAAATGCAGAACAATCGCCCGGCACCGCTTCCAGCCCGTGGTCACTGACCCGACAGCCGTTTTCGTGAAAATAATCATGACGTTTTCGGAGTGCATCATCATAGTCGGCAAATGTGCTGATGTCCATATCCGTTATTTCAGCCAGTCGATCAATCCAGGCATTCAAAGCAACGGTATCTTCTGCGGCCATGGCTTTGTCGGGTCGCCACGCCGTATGGACGGCAATATCAATACCACTTTCGCGAATCACCCGGTGATGTTCAAGGCTGTCAAGCGGGTCCTCGGTCGTGCAGACGAGTTTGACATTCCACTGCCGCATGATGCCCCGGGCACTGAACTCCGGCGTTTGCAGCAAATCACTGCATGTATCGTAAATCTCTTTCGCCGTATCCGGACCAAGCAGTTTACCGCGAATCCCAAACGGCTTTTTCAGTTCCAGATGCGTCCAGTGATACAGCGGATTGCGAATACAGGCCGGTACGGTCTCTGCCCACTTCTCAAACTTCTCATAGTCACTCGCGTCGCCGGTGCAGTACTTTTCATCCACACCGTTGGTCCGCATTGCCCGCCATTTGTAGTGATCGCCATAAAGCCAGGCCTGCGTGAGATTCTCAAACTGTTTATCGTCAGCCACTTCAGCCGCTGATAAATGGCAGTGATAATCATAGATGGGCATCTTGGCGGCATAGTCATGATAAAGCTCTTTGGCCGTTTCGGTTTGCAGCAGAAAATCGTCGTTCATATAATCCGGCATCGTCTCACTCTCCATGTTAACCACGGATCCCGCGGATTTTCACAGATTAAAAATAAAAACTAAACAATAATCCGTGTTAAATCCGCGAAATCCGCGGTTTCATTTTTCTTCTATACAATATAAGTGGAAGCTGCGGTATCACCGCCGCGGCCGGTCCAGTTCGTGTGGAAGAATTCGCCGCGAGGCTTATCCAGTCGTTCGTAGGTATGAGCACCGAAGTAATCCCGCTGTGCCTGCAGCAGGTTGGCCGGCAGGCGTTCGGCACGGTAGCCGTCGAAGTAGGCCAGCGCCGAGCTGATCGCCGGCATCGGAACGCCCATGTTAACTGCCGCAACAATCACGCGACGCCATGCGTCCTGAGCCTTAACAACGGCCTCCTTAAAGAACGGATCCAGCAGCAGGTTGCATAATTCAGGATTGTTATCAAAGGCTTCCTTGATCTTGCCGAGGAAGACCGAGCGAATAATACAGCCGCCGCGCCACATCAGGGCAATGCCGCCGTTGTTCAGGTTCCAGCCGTATTCATCCGCGGCCGCACGCATGAGCTGATAGCCCTGTGCATAGCTGACAATCTTGGATGCATACAGTGCCTGACGCAGATCGTCAATCATCTGCTTTTTATCGCCGTCAAAAGCTTCATTGGGGCCGCTCAGCACTTTGGAGGCGGCAACACGTTCATCTTTCAATGCCGACAGGCATCGGGCAAAGACCGCTTCGGTCACCAGTGTCAGCGGCTGGCCGCAATCCAGCGCAGAAACAGCCGTCCACTTGCCGGTACCCTTCTGGCCGGCGGTATCGAGAATCGCATCAACCACATCTTCACCGTTTTCATCCTTGTAACCCAGGATGTCGCGGGTAATCTCGATCAGATATGAATCTAGCTCACCTTCGTTCCATTCCTTGAAGACTTCGTGCATCTCTTCGTTCGTCATTCCCAGACCCTGCTTCATCATCTGGTATGTTTCACAGATCATCTGCATATCGCCGTACTCGATGCCGTTATGCACCATCTTAACAAAGTGACCGGCACCGTTCTCGCCAACCCAGTCGCAGCAGGGTTCACCCGCATCGGTCTGGGCACAGATTTTCTGAAAGATCGGTTTGACCGCATCCCACGCCTTGGGCGAACCGCCCGGCATGATTGACGGGCCGAGCAAAGCACCTTCTTCTCCGCCGGAAACACCGGTACCGATATACAGCTTGCCTTTGCTTTCAACATATTCGGTCCGGCGAACGGTATCCGGGAAATGGCTGTTGCCGCCGTCGATGATAATGTCGCCGTCTTCCAAATGCGGCAGCACTTGGTCAATAAACATATCCACAGGCTTGCCCGCCTTGACCATCACCATTACCTTGCGAGGAGCCTTCAGCGACTGAACCATCTCTTCAACACTGTGGCAGCCGATGATATTCTTGCCCTTGGCACGGCCGTCCATGAAGTTATCGACTTTTTCAACCGTCCGGTTATAACAGGCCACCGTAAAGCCCTTGCTTTCCATGTTCAGGATCAGGTTTTCACCCATGACCGCCAAACCAACCACTGCAATATCCGCTTGTGACATTTTTTATTCTCCAAATATTAAATAAGAGTTTCGTGTTTTCGTACTATTGTCATTTCGAGCGAAGCCGAGGAATCTATTTATACAGTACCGCCGAAGGCGATTCCATTAATTCAAAATTCAGCATTCAAAATTATTATCGTTTGACTCGTGCGTTGCCTTCCCAGATGCTCCAGACCTGTTCTTCGTCCGCGGGCTGGCCATAATCGGTCAGCATCGTCGCTGCCAACGCGCCGGTGGCCCAGCCAAAACGCCCGCATTGATGAACATCCCAGCCCTTGAGAATGCCGTACAGCAATCCGCCGACAAAACCGTCACCGCCGCCAATCCGATCCAGCACGCCAATCTCACGCGGTTTGATAATCTCCCAATCGGTGCTGTCAGTGACCAGAGCACCCCACATGTGACAGTTGGCCGAGACTACCTCACGAAGTGTTGTACCAAAATATTTGGCATTCGGATAAGCTGCCTGTACCCGGCCGATCATCGCTTTAAATCCGTCAATCTTCTCGTCAAGGCCCTGACCGCCCGCTTCCGGCCCTTCAATACCCAGGCACAACTGGAAATCTTCTTCATTACCGATCAGAATATCACTGCGAGAAGCGATTTCAGCAAATGCCTCAGCCAGTTCATTCTCGCGGCCTTTCCAGAAGCTGGCACGGTGATTCAGATCAAAAGAAATCAGCGAACCGTTTTCCTTGGCAACACGGGCAATATCCAGACAAAACCGGCTGGTTTTGGGCGACAACGCCGCGATCAAACCGGAAAGATGCACAATCTGAGCGCCATCCTGTTTGAAAATGCGATCCAGATCAAAATCGTCAACGCAAAGCTCACGCCCGACCTCCCCAGCCCGGTCGTTTTGTACTCGAGGTCCACGACTTCCCCAGCCGCTGTCGGCCATATTGATCTGGTGGCGATAACCCCAAGGACCGCCCTGCTCAAACTCCGGGCCTTCAAAGACCATCCGGCGGCTGCGGATATTATCTTTGATAAAATGCGAAACCGGGCTACCCTTGACAAACGCCGTCAATACTTTGACCGGCAGGCCCAGATATGATGCCACACTGGCCACATTACTTTCGGCACTGGTGGCTTGCATTTTAAACGTATCGCTGCAATGGAACGGCTGCGAAGCAACCGGCGTTAAACGAAGCCCCATACTGGTCGGAACCAGCAGTGAATATTTTTTTGATACTGTGTCTGTCATTTTTTCCCTCATCATTACAATACAAGTCTTACCTTTTCACTTTGTTATTTAAATTTATCCCGCCAGGCCCACAATCCCATACCGGGATTAGAGATATAGAAGATTTCCTCACCATCAACCGTGTTCAAGCCGTCTTTAAGTGTTTCGGGATTATACTTCTTTGTCATCTCGCTCAAATCCGCATAAGTAAAATTCACCGATTCAATCTCTTCCTGACTCAACTGACCCGGGCAATACGTCACACTAAACCGCCCTTCCGAGCTGCCGTGAATCAAGTGAGCCGCCGCACCGAGATTATTTTGCAGTTCCTCATTATCCCGCACCAATTCAAGCACTTTATCGGTGCCAACATAGCCATATTTTCGAATCAGCCTGTCTATTTCAGGGTCTTCCCCAAACTCTTTCAGCCCCGGTGCTAACACAATCAATTCACCGTCGTCGGCCATCGCCATGCGCGTGCGATAAATGCTCTTATTGCCCAACCACGTACTCTTAAATTCTTCCGGCTCCAGGTACACCACCACTTTCTTGAGCGGTTCGTCCAGCATCTGAAAATTCACCTGCAGCGACAACGCCGCGGCCTTCTCAAAACACTCGATGTCATCAGAAATAAACAACCCGCAGACACGCTGTCCGTTTTCCGTCGCCGCCACAACCGTCTGCACATAAACAATCGGCAAATCTTTGGCAAAATGATCCGAGGCATAATTCAGCACCCGCCTTACCGGCGTATCGGCCCGGCCCATAATATTTTCCATACCGTAAGCGGCTCCAAGGAAATGGCTTTTATTAATGCCTTCACTGCCGCCGGTGCCAACGAAGATATTCTTGTTATAGTTGGCCATGCCGATCACTTCATGCGGCACCACTTGACCAATCGAAAGAATCAAATCAAACCCGCCCTCAACCAAGAGCGTATTGACCTGTGCGGGCCAGTCAAAATCGACCTTACCGCCGGAAACCTCCTTGACATACTCAGCCGGAACCGTCCCCAGCGTCGCCAGATCGTTTCGCCAGTCATGCACGCGGAACAGGTCATGCGGCACGTCGCCGAACATGCGGTCGATTTCCCCATCCGTCATCGCGAAGTGCGTTCCCAGCGCCGGCAAAATATCTGTCATCCTCTCGCCGTAATACTGCCAGGCATACTGTGTCAGCTGGCCCGCCCGAGAGTAAAACCGTGTAATATCCGGGGGAATCGCCAGCACCTTTTTCTTAGAGCCAAGCTTATCCAGCGCAGCACACAAACCGGCTCTCAAGTCAGCTTCACTCAGCCCGTTTTCAACATCAGTTTTTTCATAATACAGCATCGCTTCACCCAATGGGAACGCGGGCGTCTCGCCCGCACATTAAACAGCCATCCCGACGCAGT
>JANQGW010000014.1 GCA_028282905.1 Sedimentisphaerales bacterium
GCCAATGCACATACTCCGCTCCCACAATCGCCTCTAAAAAATACGCCAGATCATCCCGCTTGGTATAGCCCGCCAGCTGCGACGTATTATACAGCCGCACGTCAATCACTTTGCGCACTCCAACCCGCCCCAGCAACTCAAAAAACGCCCGCGCAGACTTGCCCGTATACCCCACGGTAAACACCCGAATCCCGCCAGCCAAACCGTCCTTCATAGCCAGCCCTTCCTACCAACAGGGTTAAAAATCTTTTTCTTCAATATACTCCCTTGCAAATCTACACCATTTAGGAAATCGATCAGGCTCCCAATTATTCGCTAAAAACTCTGTAAAATAATGATTGGCTTTAGCTTTATCATTAAGAGCGGCATAACAGTTCCCTAACCAAAAATATATCTGGTAGTGATACTCATCATACAATGAATACTCCAATGCCTTGTGATAATATTCCAAGGCACTGTTTAAATCTTTTTGTCTGTAAAATGATTTCGCAAGATACAAATTAGCATCTTTGTATTCCACAGAGGTATCATCATTTAGCAACGAACTCAATGTTTCAACACACTTCTGATGGTTTTTTTCAAAAAAATACAATTTCCCTAATTCTAATCGAGCGCGGCTATATTCCGGCATTAAACTCAAGGAGGAGTTTAACAACATTTCTTTTTCTTCAAATGTATTCGCTGAATAGTAATCCTGAATATATGCTCCAGCGTAACAATTGGTTTGAATAAAAGATAACAGCGATGTATTGATTTGCGAGACATTCATTCCAACAGTTTCTTCTAAAACATTTATACCATAGCCTTGCATTTGGACATTCTGCAAATAAGCCTCAAGTTTACCAATAGAATTAACCCAATAAAATAATGCTCTCAGAGGATGATAGTTTTTCCGGTCCTTGTAAAACGATGGAGTATCTAAAGCCATATAGTACCGCACATCAATAGAAATTCCGCTATTGATCATCTCACGTAAAGCCTGTTCTCGCCACAAATTTGGATGCCCGACCTTAAGAACACCGTTGACAAGACGACTTTGCTCAGACAAAAAGCAGGTTAAACCTTCATTGAACCAAGCAGGCGGGTTCTTATAATTCAAGCGAACAAAGTGGTGAGTGACCTCATGGAAAAGTGTCCCCAAGCCCGCCAGTCCACCTTTATCCATGACACGATGAGTGTAAATCGCATTTTCCTTTGGGATATATACACCATAATGTATCTTCTGCCTGTTACCCAGATGAGCCTGGGTATCAGACTGCTTCTCAAAATAGTAGATCAAAAGTGGATCATCCCAGCCAACATCAAAAAAACGATTCACCATATTCTCATAATAGCCTTCAACATTATCCTGTAAAACACGAACGTAAAGACTGTCTAAATTGCTAATAATTTTGAAATGTTCTGTTGTATAAACATTGGCAGTTGATAATCCAATACTAAAAATCCATAAAACAAATACTAAACGTCTCATAGTTACCTCTTACTTCATAATTAAGGTATCTGAAAAGCAAATTCCATCTATGCCGCCTCTGTCTCAATCGGCTGCGGCATTCCTGCTTCCAGCGCTTCCAGTCGATTTAGTGCTTTCAGCCCGCCATAAATGCAAAACAGCGCAAACGCATGGAATCCGATGCTCAAAAAATCGCCTACCAGCAAAAAGATCAGCGCATCCAGTCCATACAGAACCATTCCGACGATAATCGCCGCCTTAATTCGCTTCAGACTCAAGAACCCGATCAAGACATATACCCCCGCAATCAAAATATCCATCCCGAACGCCACATACTTGATCGATTCACTCACCTGCGTTCCCTCGGCAATCCCAATGACAATGCCGTCGATCAACTGCGTCGCTCCCAGCCCTGCCAGAAAAGTCCAACCCTGACCCGTCAGCCACAGCACCGACGTCACCAGCGACAACCCCGCAATCCAGTAATACCAGTTAACACCATTGCGAAACTGCTTTTCCGTATTCAATAGCTGAAGTTGATAATCCTGCTCCGGCGTCAACACCGGTTCCTGAGAAACAGACATATCCTGCGATTCGATGGGTTCCTGCTGCATGTCGGTCATAAAAATCTCCTTTCGATTAAAGTGACGCCTTCCAGTCAAGCCCCATCATACTCACTCAGTCCCAGTAACGCCAAACCTTTTTCAAACAAAAATATCCCGCAGAAATCGCTTCGACGCAGTCGAACTGCCCGGAATCGGCCGAGAGCACAGACGCTCGCGTCGAGCACGCTGGCGAATGGAGAGCAGCCAAGCGGCCAAAGGCCGCGGTGATTTCCCGCCCGCTGCCCATCTTCCTGCCCTTCATGATCTTCATGGTAAAAAATCCGCATAAATCAGCGTCAATAAATCTCACTCCTGCCGCTCCAGCACCCCCAATCGACACTCATGCGCAATTGTCTTTTCCTGCACCCGCTCCAGTTTCTCACAAAACTTCTCCTGCGTCGTCAAAAGCTGCTTAACGTCATGGCTGACAATATCCAACTGCCGCTGCAAATTCACCCAACTGCCCACAATCAGCCCCGCCAGCGTCA
Source organism: Sedimentisphaerales bacterium (assembly GCA_028282905.1). Classification (GTDB taxonomy): domain Bacteria; phylum Planctomycetota; class Phycisphaerae; order Sedimentisphaerales; family Anaerohalosphaeraceae; genus 4572-13. Next base: position 2,544 of record JANQGW010000014.1, read on the forward strand.
CCAACTGCACCAAAACCGACACACTGACCCGCCGCTCCAACCGCCACCGCCTGTTATCGCCAAATTCCATACCCGCCTCCTTTTGAAATAAAAATCGATAAAATCTCTTGAATTCAGAATAAAATGACCGAAAATAGTAGAAGTCATTTCAAAATCTGCTTTGCGTTTAAAAATGAGAACTTTTTGTCTTTGGCAAGGAAGACAAATCAGCTTTAGCCGAAGCTAAGGCGGCTTTTGTCTGACGCCATCCAGAGGCGAAAAGGGCCATTTTAAAACCAAATGAGGTCTTGGAATGGCTTCTGGATAATCATGATAAATTGAAAAAACAAAGTGAAGGGACCATGAAGAATATCATTCGCAAAATCATTTTGCATGTGGCCGCCCTGCCATTGATCATCATCTATAAAATTATCGGCCCGCCGAGAATCCTGCACTACCGCAGTGCCATCAACAAAATACTGCTGAAAGCCTTCGACGCCAATGTAAGCGACACCAATGTTCGTGCGCACAGCCCGATTGTCCTTCACGGCTTTTTGGAAACCGGAGACTATCGTCACCTTACCCTGTCCGCCAACTGCCTGCTGAACGGAAATAATTACTTGGATATTTCTTCGCCGATAATTCTGGAAGAAGGCGTCAGCCTCGGCCCGGGCGTAACCATCATGACCCACAACAGCTATAACGAAAATTATTATCTGATCGAACTCCTCAAGCACACCTGCGGCAGAGCACCCGTGCGAATCAAAAAAGGAGCCGGCATCAAAGCCCACGCACTCATCGTACACGGCGTGACAATCGGTGAAAATGCCGTCGTTGGCGGCAATGCCGTCGTCAACCGCGATGTTCCGGACAATTGTTTCGTAGCTGGTATCCCCGCGAAAGTCATCAAAGTGTTCGACAATCCACCGTCAAAAGATAAAATAGAACAATCTGTTTGATAGGAAGGGAATATTATGGACTTGATCATTAACTTTACGCCAACCGGAATGATCCCGACCAAGGAAATGACCCCGCACGTCCCGATCAACCCAACAGAAATTATCGAAGACGTCCACCGTGCCGTTGAGATCGGGATTAGCATGGTTCACATCCACGTCCGGGATCCCGAAACCGGCAAGCCAACCTGTGACGTTGACCTTTTCGGACAAATCATTGAAGGCGTCCGCAAGTTCGACCGCGAACTGGTTATCTGTGCAACGCTGAGCGGACGAAACATCAAAGAGTTTGAACGGCGTTCGGCCCCGCTGCGTCTGGAAGGTGAGCAAAAACCCGACATGGGCAGCCTGACGCTCAGCTCCGTTAACTTCAACAAACAAGCGAGCATTAATTCACCGCAGATGATTCAGGACTTGGCCGCCGAGATGAAAAAACGTGGCGTCCTCGCGGAACTGGAGGCCTTCGACGTCGGCATGATCAACTACGCCCGCTACCTGGAAAGCAAAGACCTGCTGCGGCCGCCGCATTACTTCAACCTGCTGCTGGGCAACATCGCCTGTGCTCAGGCCAACCTGCTGCACACCGGCATGATGGTCCAGGACTTGCCGCCGCAAAGCTATTGGGCACTGGCCGGCATCGGCAACCGCCAACTCATGATGAACGCGATTGCCGTCGCCGCAGAGGGTGGCGTCCGCGTCGGACTCGAAGACAATATCTGGTTCGACCGGGAGCGCACACGACTGGCCACCAACTCTGATCTGCTCAAACGGGTCCACGGCCTGGCCGAAGCGGCCGAACGAAAGGTCATGTCACCAGCCAAACTGCGAACACTGCTGAATCTCCAACCAGGCAACGGCCAATACGGACGCGTCTTCAACTAAGCAGCAAACACTATGATAATATTTTCGCACCTCATGCCTGACTTGCTCAACATGAGGTGCGAAACGCTTGGTTCTACCTCCATCATCAGAATGCCACAATGCCCCTCCGCTCCAACCGCCACCGCGGGCTCCGTAAAGAATCCATACTACACAACTCCTTCGTCCATCGTCATTCGTCATTTCCTAACCAACCGCACCGTCCCCGGCCGAACTGACCGCTCGGCATCCCCGTCACCGTCCGTATCTACCAGCACGGTCACCCGGGCCATCGCCTCATCGTAAAGCCGCTCATAATAATCCAGTTTCTCCCGCAAAACCGCCTGCCCTTCCATGCCTTGATACAACAACTGAAACACCATCACCAACACACCGAACACCGACGCCTGCCGCAGCGACTCGGCATTGACAATATCGCCCGCATCATAATCAGCCGCCGCACACCCCGGCGACAACCCCAGTTTCTGCGAAATCCGCCACAATACCTCATACCCCTGCGGCCGGTAACTCACGATCCGCCACGTCAACCCCGATGCCGCCCCAACCGGAATCGCCGCCTGCTCGCTATCAGCACGAATCACCGACACCGTCAGATAAGACGCACTGTCAACACTGACAATTTCAAACGCCCCGCGAATACTGCCGTCTGTACTCTCCAGCCAGATAACACCGCCGGCCGCAACCTGAGACGCCGTAAAATCAACCCCCGACGCAGTAAACTGCGTCCCCGAAACAATACCGTTCTCACCGGCACACAATACCTGCGAACGCAAATACCAATCCCCAAACACCCCCGGCTCAAACCGGGCCACATCCACATCACACGAAAACAATTCCATCCCAACCACTCCTTTCCAAAAGAATACCCTAACCAATCCTCAAAAGAAATAAACACTCCTATATTCCTACATTCCTGCATTCCTATTTCCCATCAATACTAAAGTCCCAGAAAAAACATTGCAATCCCTTCAGTTCCAGTAATAATTGCTCAATAAATAGAAATGGAAGAAACTTCTATGCCAAATAATTTACCGCTTGCAAATGTCATTTTTGGATTGAACGTTGCGTTCTATATTACAACGTACTTCTTTTTCATTATTGTCGTGCCTCTTGAAGCCTATATCTTCAAACGACTTGAGAATATCACCTTTTCACGAATACTAACTTATATCTTCTTTGCAAATATTGTTTCATGGATTTTGGGCATCATCATTTCTGCCCCATTAATGAACTTTTTAGAAATTTATGCATTCTCCTCAGACCCGGACAGAGATGGCGTCATGGAGTTCTTTTTCGCTTTCATCATCGCCTTCTTCATTAGCTGGCTAATCGAATACGTCTTCATAATATGCTTCAAAAAACGCCTGTCTCTTTCCAAGCCATTTAAAACTGCATTCTACGCAAACATGTTTAGCTATCTGCTAATCTACATTGTACACTTCGGTGGCATCATCATCGATGGCTTTATAGGCTAAACAGTAATCTCCATACAAGAGCTTCTCGAATTGTCACAATGCCCCGCCGAAATCGCTTCGGCGACAGCCGAACTGCTCGAAATCCGACAGCAGCGCAGACGCTCGCGTCGAGCACTCGGACGGATGGAGAGCAGCCAAGCGGCCAAAGGCCGCGACGATTTCCCACCCTGTGCCCAAAACTTCCGTGTATTTCCGTGAATTCCGTGGTAAAATCAATATCTAAACATCACCACAGAGAACACAAAGCAGTTTTTATCTCGCAAAACTCTGTGCCCTCTGTGGCAAAAAAATAAGTTAATCCTGTAATCCTGTCAAAATTATCCAGTTAATCCCGTCAGAAAACTAACTCGTCGCAAGCCCCCGAATCAACCCATGCGCCGCCTCGTTGCGCAGCTCCAACGTATATTCGCCAATCAACTCACCGCACTCATAGTCGCCACCACTGGCCAGCGGCTTAAAGTGAAAACTCCGTCCGCTCATCGGCAAAACCTTCACCCGCGTCGAATCCAGCAGCATCACCGCGTCCTGCGGCATCCAGCGAGTCACCACAATCCGACACAACCCGAAATCGCTCTCATACGCACTGACCCGATCGCGATATGTCGTATCCGTCGCGTCATACCCGCGAACCGCCGACAGAAACGCGTTAATCTTCCGCTTCTGGAAACCGCCGACCACAATCGTATCGACATTGCCATTGCTGTTCTCCCAGATACGCCGCAGCACATAGTTGATCTTCTCTTCATCCAGCCCGCTGCCAGCCGGGAATCCCGAATCACCAACGGAAAACAGGTTCGTCGCCAGATGCGGAATAATCCCCTTCATCGTCCGCCGCACCGTATCGCTGCCCTGCGGCGTCGCCGTCGGCATCCCGCCGTTGATTACCGTATTCTCCAAGTCACGCAGCAGTTCTCGCAAACGCTCCTGCTTCTGGTAATCCATCTCGTCCGCCAGCCCAATCTGACTGGCCGCCAGGTCGGTCCCGCTGACCTCAACCGCCGCCGTAAAGATCTGCGTATAGTTGCCGCAGCGACTGCGATTGGTAAACCGTGCCTCCGGCTTATCGCCGCCTTCCAAAGCCGCGTTGCCCAGAATATTCACCACCGCACCATTGGTCACATCTTCCGCAGTCGTCCCTGCATACTCGCGCACAACCGTCAGCGTGTCACCAACCACATTCGTCACCAGCATCAACTCTTTCAGCCCCTCAAGCTGAATCTGATCGCCCACACGGAACCGGTCGCCGTTGGCCACGTCAAACTGCGTCTCCGCGTCCGGCTCAGCAATCGTCGTGTCGTTAATCGAATCCTTGTTCGGAAGCAGCTCATCCTCCAGCCATTCATGATGCGTACTCGTTGCCGCCCGCAGCGGATCTCCCAGCACATCCAGCAGTGGCGTCTCAAACGGCGATACAATCGAAATCACATCCGATACATCTTCCGCCAACTCCGGCAAATTCGCCCCGCTAACATACGTCGCTTTCCCACTAAAACCCATACCAACTCTCCTTTCTGTAATATTTCCAATTTCAAATTCTCGATTTCCTATTGCACCTCAATATGAAATAGGCAATTGGCAATAGGAAATTAAACGTAGTTCCGTCTAACACGCAAATACTCCTGCACATCCACCCGGCTGCCCGTCTGTTCCGCCTGCGACGCCGCAGCCGCCAACACATGCCGAGGCCCGGCATGCCGCGACTCCTTCACCCCCGACGTCTTAGCCGGCCCCTCCGCGTCATCCGCCTGCGGTGCCGTGCACAAATGCTCCTTCACCGCATCCCGCAACGCCTCCACCTGCTCAGTCAAAGCCGCAATCTCCGCCGCATGCGCCGCCTTCAAAGCATCAATCTCCCCTTCCACCGCCAGCCCACCAACCTCTGACAACTGATCGCTGACTTCTGAATCCTGCTCACTGACAATTGAATCATCACTCATAAAACACCCCTTTCAGAAAATAATTGAACACCCTTGATTATCTGTTATACTTTTTTATAGACTCCAAACAGAAAAATATGCCGAAATGAGAAAAGGAAATAAGCAATGGAAAAGAAATATAGCTGGCTCTTATTCGTCCTATTGGTCCTATGTGTCCTGGCAACCCCCGGATGCCAGCCAAGTTATTCAACCGAAATGAACATTTCTCTGACAGCCCCGGAAATCGCCGAATCCGCCGACCCCGACACACCCGCTCCGCAGCCAATCGATCCGCTGGACGTTCTGGCCGCCGTCGAAAAAATCGCAGGCAGCAATGGACTTGAACGCTACACCCCAGATGACATCGAAACCTCCCTGCTGGACATCGCCGATACTGATAACCTGCTGGACGACAGCCCAACAGCCTCCGCCAATGTTACCTATTGGAAACACACAGAGCTACCGGTCTATCTGACCATCACCAGAAACCCCGAAGACATCCTCCTGCTGCTGAGCCACACCCCCGATGAAAAAGGAAAACCCAACCCCGAAGCAAAAAAACTCTACCAAACCCTCCAAAAACAACTGGCTGAACTATAAACAAAATTTGGAGCTTGCATCCATGAACATCAAATTGATTTCCCCCCAAATGACACTTCGCCCAATGGATTCAGAGTTCAAACGCCGCATGTCTCCGGCTCTTAGTTTGTTAGTATTAGCAGCTCTAACTCCAACTGATTACAATGTTATCCTTGAAGATGAAAATATCAAAAAACTCAATCTCAATGACTCACCGGACCTGGTTGGCATCACTGTAAATGTTGATACTTCCAGACGTGCTTACGATATCGCCTCGCACTATCGCCAACGAAATATTCCGGTTATCCTCGGTGGAATTCATCCCAGCGCCAATCCACATGAAGCAAAGCAATACTGTGATGCCGTTTGTATCGGAGAAGCAGAAACATTATGGCCCCAGATCATCAGAGACACCCAATCCAAAAACTTACAATCTCATTATTATAACTCTGAACCAACAGACCTGACTTTAACTCCCTTACCAAAATGGGACATTTTGAATGCTTCTGACTACCTGTACACCAACGTTCTGACCACCAGTCGAGGCTGTCCTTTTTCTTGTGAATTTTGCTATAACAGTTGCGATTATGCACAGCATGAATTTCGCAATCGTCCAATTCCAAATGTCATCAAGGAAATCGAAAGTTTCAAAACCCGGCAGGTCATGATTATCGACGACAACTTCATCGGCAATCTTCAATGGACACGGGAATTTCTCAAAACAATAACTCCCATGAAGCTCATCTGGCACGCAGCGGTCTCAACCAATATCAGGCAACACCCGGACCTGCTGGACGCAATGGCCAAAGCCGGGTGCAAGAGCCTGTTTATTGGCTTCGAGTCCATCAATCATGATTCCATTCGCAGTGTAAATAAAACCCAGAATCACTGTGAACACTATGACCAGATCATTCACATGCTACATGAACGCAATATCATGGTAAATGCCAGCATGGTCTTCGGATTGGACAGTGATACCCCGCAAACCTTCCCGGATACGCTTGACTGGCTGGTTCGTAACAAAGTTGAAACCGTAACCGCACATATCCTGACACCCTATCCCGGCACAAAACTCTTTGAACGCTTTCAATCAGAAGGACGAATCTTTGATACTAATTGGGACCACTACAACACCGCCCATGTTGTCTTTCAGCCTAAAAACATGAGTCCAAAGGAATTGTATGAAGGATACCGATGGCTCTATAAGAAATTTTATTCAATACCCAATATTCTCAGGCGGATGCCAAATAGTATGCGATTAAAAATCCCCTATCTCTTATTCAACCTTGGATATCGAAAATTCGGCAAGATAACTTCTCTGGCTGCACACGTTGGATTACTAAATCGCATGGGCAAACTTACCCGTCAACTATGCTATGGCATCGAGTAGATTATTGATGACTGAGGTTAATACGTCATTTTTCAATCGACAATCCCACCAATGACACATCATCCCGCAAATTCACATGGCATGACCAGTTCTCCAGTGACTGCACAACCGCCCCCAGCAAAGAATCAATCGGCTGCTCTTGATACTTGCTCAAAGCCCTCAAAAACCGTTCTTCTCCAAAAGGAATATCCCGGCTGCTCAATGCCTCCACCACGCCATCCGTATAAAGCAACAATTTATCACCACTCGCTAAAGACACTCTCTGTAACGCATACTCAGGCTCCGAACCAATCCCCACCGGCAACCCCGAAGCCTCCAGCATTTCCGCCTGGCCGTCTCGCAATAGAACCGGCCCCGGATGCCCCGCCGAAGCATAGGCAAACGTCTTATCCCGCAGATCCAGCACCCCGTACAATATCGTGAAAAACACCCCCGTCTGCATATCCATTGGATACTTGAAGTTCAGTCGTTTTAGCACTGCCAATGGATCACCCAAATCCGGCCCGCCAATTCGCGGTCGTAAATCCTGCGCCACTGCAAACGACTGCAGCGCTGCCCGTACGCCGTGGCCGCTGACATCCAAAGCATACATCACCACCCGCCGCTCATCCAGTTGTACAATGCTCAGCATATCGCCCGCCAACTCTTCACACGGACAATACCGCCAAGCAAATTCAAATCCGTCCACCTTCGGCAGCGATTGCGGCAGTTGCGTTTTTTGAATCAGTGCCGCCGCCTGTAAGTCATGGGTTAACTGATGATTGGCCGCCCGCAATGATTCCTCCGCCTGACGCCGTCGCGTCACATCATTTTGGATTCCAATAAAGTGAGTCATCCGCCCCGCCTCGTCGGCGACCGGCGTGATCGACAACCGGTTCCAGAAAGCCGTCCCGTCCTTACGGTAATTCAAAATCTCCACCGTCACCGGCTGCTCATTGGAAATCGCGTCGCGAATTTGCTGTTTGGCGTGTTCATCAGTATCCGCCCCCTGCAAAAACCGGCAGTTATGCCCCAAGACCTCCTCAGCATCGAAACCCGTCATCGCCGTAAATGCCCGGTTCACATAGATGATCGGCATCTCCGGCTCAGTGCAATCGACGATCACCACCCCCTCCGCCGTCGATTCCAGCGCCCGCTCCTTCAACAGCCGTACCGCCATATCGTCCATCGCGAATCCCCTCAAGCATAAACATCTTAAGGTTCATCATAACGATTCGGTCACTGAAATCCCAGCAATTTTCTGAAATTCGTCAATCGTCCATCGTCATTCGACAATCATAAATCACTTCACGATCACACGATACATCTCATGATTATCCAGTGCCCGCTGCAGCCAATCATTAATCTTGGTGGAATAATCATAGCTGTCCAGATCATGCAGATCATCCGGGTCCAGCGGCCCGGCCCCGCCGATCAGCTTGCCGAACGGCGTGCTCTTGATCGCGTAGATTCCACCATAAGTCGCATGTCGCCAAAATCCTTTTATCGATGCCAGTGCCATAAGAACGCCCTCTACATAAGCTCTCTTATAAAATATACAATATAATCGCCAAAACCCAAACCACAACGCCCCATAACAACAAAGATTCCAACACACCACAACAAAACAGCAGCGTGGAGCGGCAGCGACACGACAGAGAAACCCAATGGCGTCAAAAGCGTGCAGCTATTAACTCTCCCCCTGCCAAGGGGGCCTGCCCCGAAGGGGGGAGGGGGTCAAACGCCAAATAAAAAGGGAAAAACACTATGAACTTGTCAAAGAAAAACCAAAACCCTACATACCTGTATTCCTACATCCCTGCATTCCTAATTCTTGAGTCCCTGTGTTCCTGAATTCTTGTATTCTTATATACTTGTATACCTGTATACTTAAATCATCCTTGAGCAATTGCCGCCCCCAGCGGATCCGGAAACGTTACCTCCACCCGCCGCTCTTCTAGTGTCGTCGCATACACTCCCGCCTTATCCAGCACCTCCAGCACCATCGCACAAATTTGACGAATCCCCTCACCGTATGTCAACTGCTTGCGATACGTCTTGCTCAGCATTCCCATAAACGTCATCTTCAAAGCCACCGCACTCGACAAATTTCCCAGCTTGCTCTTAAGCACACCCGCCACCACCGGCGTAACACCGCTGACCTTATCCATCGCCTCACGAATCTCGGCAATATGCTGAGTTTCACTGGGACTGTCGCCGTCACCGCCGAACGCTTCGATCGTCGCATCCGGATTGTCCGTACACCACATCCGCCCCGGCGCAATGCCCCGTTCGCAGGCCGACTCAATCCCCTTGGCCAGATACATCTTAAACGCCTGCAGCGTAATCCGACTCGCCCGGTCACTCAGCCGCGTGTTCAGTTCATCCTGCAAACTGACCAACTGCTCCACATCGCTGATACCCTCATAAAAATACGGCTGCGGCAGATTCTGAATATGCACCACCGGCACACGCCCCAGTGGGTTGCCTCCCTCTGCAACCAGTTCCTCGTCCTCATACCGCTGCCACGACTCCGGCCCCAAAATCTCCGTTACCGCAACCGTCTTGCGATGCTGCGCGCTTTTCCGCCCGCCCAAAAGCTGCGTCAAAAATCCATCTGATCCAGCCACCTCATTCTTGACTTGGTAAAAATGCTGAACATACGCACGAACGGTTTTATAATCATGATCATCCAGGACCGGCAGTGCCCGGGGCGCTTCGATCAGCTCCAGGGCGACTCCTTCTGCCGCGTATAAAATGGAATCAAACGAAGTGAGTGAAGAAGTGTCATTAGAAGTGACAGGTGAAGTGAAATTGGATAGACGCCGCGACAAATCATCGCCCCAACGGAGCACACAATCAACAAAACCGTACACGTTCCCGAGCACTGCCATATCCTGAAAAAAAACCGCCCCGCCGCTGCCGTCAAACACAGCCTTTAAGAGTGACTCAATGTCTCTGCGTTTTTCGGCACTCGCGGCTTTGCTGGCGATCTGAATTCCCTGACCAAACAAAAAATCTACCATCGCATTAATCCGCCACGCGATGTCATTTTCAATCACAACCTCCTTGCGCCGGATATCAGACACATCATGTCCCGTCTCAACACTGTCGGCACCCGTATAAACCCGCCCCGTAATCCGTGCGGGAAGTCCCACCTCCTGCGCCTGCACATAGCTGCGTCGGCTCTCCTCCAGGCTCCTCTGCCCCGGCGAAACCAGCTCCGTCATCGAATTCTGATAATACGCCCACAGCCGGTTAAAATGTCGCCAACTGTCCGGCCACTGATTCTCAATCAGCCACCCAACAAAACCCTCATCCAGCAATTGCCCAAATGTCCCCAAATCAAACGCCATATCAAAACCCCTTTCTCAATAAAACAGCCTCCGGCGCAGGCGGTTTCCAAATCCCAGTAATTATTAATCAATAATCATTATTCAATTTTCCCCTCCCCCGCATGACCACCAAACCTGCACATTTCAACCGAAATTCACTATTCAAGAAAATAAACTCCTGTTCTAAACCCTGTCTCGATAAGGACTAAAATTTTTCTGAATAATCACTCCACAGCAAAATAATGCAAACGGAATCCCGTCGCCCCCTTGTATACCTACATACCTGTATTCCTGTATTCTTGAAATCCCCTTGACTTTCTGCCCAAATCAACTATAATAATATCCACAATTCGCAAGTCACCAAACGGAGGAGGCTTCGCGAAGGAGATGAGAAAAAGCAGTCTGCAAGCCATAATCCCTGAAGACTGAGGACTATGGACTGAAGACTAAAACCGGAGAGGAAAGGATGAAAAGAGTTTTTTGCTGCGCAGCGATCTGCCTGCTGACAGTGACAGTCTGGGCCGCCCCCGTTACCGTCACTCACAACTATTTTGACATTACCTTTTACAACAGCGGAGACACCAACGGCTATGCCACCGGCGAGCAGAACTGGACCGCCCAGCAGATTGATGACGTCAAAGCCTCCATCGACGCATGGTCCGGCCACATCGCAAACACCCCCGGCCGTCAAATCCAGATGCATGTCTTCTGGGAAGAAATGGACCCTATGGGCACCAACGTCCTCGGCGGCTCTGCCAGTTACGGCTTCTCCGATGACACAACACAATGGAACATGGGTGAATACGTCTGGAAACAAGGCGCCAACGCGCCAACAACCGATTACGGTTTTGACACGATCATCACCTATGACATTACTGCCGCCGGAATGAATTGGAACTTCGGCACCACCGCACCCACCGGAAGCCAGATCGATTTCCGCAGTGTACTGACCCATGAACTGGGCCACAGCCTCGGCTTCAGCAGCACCTATGACCGTGTCTATGATGACTGGGGATGGGATTATGAGAACGGCAGCTATAGCGGCATCTCAGACTGGGACCGCAACCTCATCGACAGCACCGGCAACAAGCCCGAAAACCGAGGTACCGGCACCCCCGGCAACTTCAACCAACTGGACAGCCCCGTCTATTGGGAGGGCGCCGCTGCGACCGCCCTCTACGGCGACTTGGTTCCCATCTACGCTCCATCCTCATGGGAGCAAGGCTCCAGCCTCTCGCACCTCGACGAAGGCCAACTCGGCAGCCTGCTTATGAGCCCGGCCATCGGTGCCGGACAAATGACCCGCACCGTCTCCGAACTCGAATGGGCCATGATGACCGACATGGGCTGGACCATTATCCCCGAACCGGCAACGCTGGCTCTGCTGGGATTGGGCGTTCTAATTTTACGCAAACAGAGAGGGTGATGCTACCCATCACCTTGACACAAAAAAGCCGCCGGCAACCCCGATGGCTTTTAAAAATATCCATTATGTGAATCCTGTTATCCCGTCTAAATATAATCCTGTTAATCCTGTCAAAATAAGAACACCATCAAACATCCATCGCCGCAATCCCGTAAGCAGCTCCAAGCCCTACCATCACCCAAAGCAAATCAAACAATCCCAGCGTACTCAGAAAAGCAGCCTGATATTTCGTATCTTCATTCTCACAGGTTTTAATAATAGCAGCTTGGTTAATGAGTTTTGCCAGCGCCGGATAATACTTCCTGGCCATCCGAAGATGGGTTTCAGCTTCTTCCCACTCGGCAATCTTCACATACGCTGCCGTCATTACCGCCTCATCTTCAGCGGTTAAATTCGGAATTGGTTTTGTACTGCCGCCGCCACTGGTAATACTGTCAATAAAACCAATCGTGTCCAATTTATTGGAATGCACTAAAATATGCACCGCCCACTTACGTACCTTTTTCGGATCAGCCTGTCCTTCATCCACCAAAGCAATCAAACCGATACAGCGTATAAAATCACCATCCGTCGCATACGGTTTGATACTGCGTTTGGAGGGAAACTGTAAATCCGGATCATCCAGCACCGCCGGTAAATCCTCCAGACACTCTTCATTAGACAAGGCCTCAAAATACGGAACCACCACATGCTTGGCCATTATCGCTTTACCACCCGCAATCCCCAACGCACCAATCACCACTGCCAGCAATCCGAGAAAAAACGTCCGTTCCACTACCGGCAGTCGCAATCCAATCGCCCCGGCAATCGGGACAAACAACGCCATAAAGCACAGCGGATCTTCTGCCCCCCTCGCACACATCATCCAAATACCAATTGTCACCCCCACAAAAACAAGGCCCATAACAAGCCCCAGCGGTAATCGCAGAATATCCGGAATGAGATCCGAAAGCACAAATCCGCCGCCGCTGTCTTTACCGGCCCGTTGTGGTTTCTCCCGCTTGCCGCCACTGCTGCGACCGGAGCTGCGGCCGGCTTTCTCTCGTGCATTTCGGGCCTGCCGAATCGCCTGCCGACGTGCATCATCGGGATCATCGCCGGCCTCATCGACCACTTCTTCAAACTCCTCCAATACCTCGGGCGAACTGACAGGCGGACTTTGCACCGGTTCAACAAGGGGAATCTCCTCGACAACCGGGATAGCCTTTGCAACAGGAACAGCCTCCGCTTCTGCAATCTCCGGGGCCGGTTTGGGCACGATGCTCCGCTCATTACATTTGTTGCACCGGACGCCATGGCCGGCATATTCATCCGGCACGCCCAGTTTCTGACCGCAGGTTGAACAATGAAACTTGATCATACGATTGGCTCCTAAAAAAATGAATAGCTTCCAATGGTCTTCCGCAATATACCCCATCACCCATTCAGCGTCAAATAAAAGTTTACCCCACAGAAATCTCTTTTTCAGTGAACAATCTTGCGTTGTCTCCGAAAATACCTATACTATGGCCCATGGCAAAAGCAAAAAAACAAAAACTGAAAGTCGATCCGGCCGAAGCAGAAGCGCGTCTCCTGAAAATCCTGCCGATCCTGAAAAAGACATACCCCAAAGCAAAGATCGCCCTGAACTGGGAAAACCCATGGAATCTGCTGGTGGCTGTTATTCTTTCCGCGCAGTGTACAGACGTACGGGTCAACATCGTCACCGAAGATTTATTCAAGAAGTACAAAAAGCCTGAAGACTACCTGGCCGTTGAGCCGGAGGAGTTGGAACAGGACATCCGCCCTACCGGTTTTTATCGCAACAAGGCCAAGAATATCCGCGGCGCCGCAAAAAAAGTCATCGAAGACTTCAACGGCAGCGTTCCAAAAACAATGGAAGAACTGCTGACGCTCCCCGGCGCCGGACGTAAAACCGCTAACTGCATCCTCGGCAATGCCTACGGCGTGCCGGGCATTACATGTGATACCCATGTCATCCGCCTGAGCCGACGGCTCGGTCTGTCAACCAACAGCGACCCGGTCAAACTGGAATTCGACCTGATGGAGATTGTCCCCAAACGCAAATTTGGCGGCTGGACAATGTTCTCGCACTTCATCATCTGGCACGGCCGCAATATCTGCAAAGCCCGTAAACCCGACTGCGAAAACTGCCCCATCGCCAAGCATTGCCCCTCCGCCAACGACCCGGAGCTATGGTAATCTAAAGAGACCGATAACAACAGTCTGCCGGCGAATATATTCACCCATCTCCTGGAAAAATCATTCATTTACCTGTAGTTCACAAGTAAAGTAGCGGTCTGTCCAAGACGATACAACAAAGTGAACTGCTGATTATATGCTGAAGTGGCCAATGGTGGAGTGATTTATGGATTTGGAAAAACAACAAAATCGAAAAGTCCTGCTGGCAGACGATGAACCGATGATCCTGGAAGAATTGTTGAAGATTCTGACTCCCACACAGGACAACACCGAGTTAAACGAACTCCAGGGCCGTCTTTTTGGCAAATCAGGCAGTAAATCAAAAAGCAGCGTCAGCTACGATGTCTGCTGCTGCCGTCAGGGTGATGAAGCCGTCCGCCGGGTTGAAGAGGCGATCAAGCAAAATAGCCCCTTCGCCGTAGCGTTTCTGGATGTGCGGATGCCGCCGGGGCCGGACGGCGTCGCAACTGCCGAACAAATCCGAAAACTGGACCCGAACATTCAAATCGTCATCATGACCGGCTACTCCGATTTTGACGTCCGGGAAATCGCCAAGCGAATCCCCCCGGAAGATAAGCTCCTGTATTTGCAAAAACCGGTTCATGCCCAGGAAATCACGCAGTTTGCACTTGCGTTGACGGCCAAATGGCAATCCGACTATCTGCTGCATCAACAGAACAAAATACTGGCCGAAAACAACCGGATGCTGCGCGAACATATCGAGCACCGAAAGCAGGTCGAGAAAACCCTGATCAAGGCGAAAAAACTGGCTGAAGAAATGAACGAAACCAAAAGTCAGTTCCTTGCCAACATGAGCCATGAAATCCGCACACCGATGAATTCCATCATCGGGTTCAGTGACATTCTGTTAGATGAAGAACTGAATGCCGACCACAAGGACTACGTGGGAATGATCAGCGACAACGGCAGGCACCTGCTGTGTCTGATCAATGACATTCTGGACTTCTCCAAAATTCAGGCCAATAAAATGGATGTCGAAATGATCGAGTTCCCACTGGAAAAAATCGTCTCTAAGATAACATCCGTCGCCTCTCTGAAAGCACAGGAAAAACAGTTGGATTTCAAAATAAATACCTGCAGCGATTTACCGGAAAAAATCCTGACCGACCCAACCCGCCTGACACAGTGCCTGGTCAATCTGGTCAATAATGCCATCAAGTTTACAGAAACCGGACATGTCTATCTCAATATCTCTGTGGAAGACAGAGACGGCACCTCCTGGGTTCGTTTTGATGTGGAAGACACCGGTTGCGGCATCCCAGCCGAAAAACAGGAAAAAATCTTCGAATCATTCACACAGGCTGACGGCAGCACCACGCGAAAATTCGGTGGCACGGGTCTGGGGTTGACAATCACGCGCAAATTGGTCGAATTGATGGGTGGAACACTGTCACTGACCAGCCAGCTCGGCAAAGGCACGGTCTTCACGTTTTCACTGCCGGCTCAATCACTTTCTGATAAAACGAGTCAACCCGCAGTTGCAACAAGCACTGCTAATTAGTTAACCTATGTGGATGGTCTGATGTCATTCATACAGATTTCGCTAATCTGTTTTCAGAATAATTATTTCGCCCATCCATAGCTAAACACTGTCATTCCGAGCGCAGCCGAGGAATCTATTGAAACAGCCATCCCGACGCAGTCGGGATTCCTCAATTTTGCATTTTGATTTTTAATCTATGCAAACTGACGACCGGTCAGTCTGGCACTTAAAACGTAAACGTCGTCCCCGCCATAACGGCAATCATTTCTTCATCATAGAAAGCGATGTCGGAGTTTTGCCGCCAGTAGCCTACACTAAACGTCCCGACGACATTATCACGGTTAAACAGCTTCGGCCATATCAGCGTCGTTGAAACACCATACGTCACATCGTCCCGCGTTTTTCCAAACACCGGATGCGACCTATCATAATCGTTAAATCCGCCGGACACACTGGTGATGAGTTTAAATTTCTTCGCGGCATAGATATGCGTTAACGCTAAATCATAACCATCAAAAGCCATCGCCTCACCATCCAGGTCAAAACGATTGAAGCTCACCTGTGGCGCGATCCACTGATTATCCGCCAGCGGGTGAATATACAGCAACTCAAATTCGTGGTGCTCGCCGTTACGATCCAGCCGCCCACGCTGAGCCGCCGTCAATGGCAGCGATACACCGCTCGTCTCACTGTCAATATCAATATCACGATAGCTGTACTGCAGTTGCAAACCCGTCCCGAACATCCGCCCCCAGGCAATCCGCCCGCCGGTCGATTCACGGTCGGTTTCGTTGCGGTCCGCCCCGGTCACAAACGGATCGGTCCAGACCTCAATCGGCGAAGCGGTAAACAAAAAACTCCCTTCCAGAATACTCTCATCGGCCAGTTCCTGCCGCACACCCACCGCCTGATTCGTATCCAGACTCAGCCGGCCAAAGACAACACCATCGAGAAATAACTGTGTACGCGTTTCCTCAAAGGTATAATAGAATTGACCGCTGAACATCGGCGCAAAACTGCTTTCACCATCCGGGCTGTTAGCCAGAGAACTATTGGACTCACGTGTCAGCGTCTTATAGCTCGGCCCGGCCAGAGAATTGCTCTTGACCTTCAGCCAGGACGCCCCAAACGTCACCGAACCACCCGCCCCGCTTTCTTCCGGCAGTGGTTCAACACCAATGCCAAAACCACTCACTGCCGCGTACAATACCATCGTTATCAAACATACACACTTCATAATCGCTCTCCTGATTCCGGATTTCCCGTTCCTGGTCTGTTTCATTATCATGCAATCATACCTGCACAACAAATCGCCGTCAAAGGAATAATCATTGCTGCCTGTTCCAGATCGCGCATAAAAAAACGGCAGCAAGTCGGGTGACTCTTGCCGCCGTTTAATTCTTAATAATGCGGTAACTACCGCTGCTCGTTCAGCGTCTCTATGAGTTCGCTAATCATATCGTTGAGCACGACAACACCTTCACCGGCGATCAGATCATGGGGTCGGCTTTCACCGTCACATTTTTTGTCAACGATAGCCAGCACTTTGGCAGCATACTCATAATACTCCGCGTCGATAAACCGTTGAGCAATCATCAGCATTTTCTCAAAAGGATCGTGCTTCTTCTGCCAACGCTGAAAACCGCGATGCCGTCCTCTGCCAAACCGCACTCGTTCAATAGTTCCTTCTTCCAGCGCCATCTCATAATAGGCCATGATCATTTCCATCTGTTCGGCAGGTGTAGGCTCTTCGAGAATCCAAGCCAGCTTAATCGTCACACCGCTGGCCGAGCAGTCAACCAGATGGGAAAATTCGGTTCCCGATACATACATGCCGGAAAGCTGCTGATTTTGCAAATAGACCTCGGTTACCGTAGGTTCAACAGGCACTCCGTCAATCGCAAAATCGGTCCCATAGATCGTCACCTGGGCATCAGCAAATGCCGTCGAACCGGGCGCCACAAAAAAGATTCCCTCGACCGTCCCGCCGTACATATTGATAACCGCGCCGGAGGTAGCATAAATATCCCCATAAAACGCGTCATTAATAATATGGGCGTTTTCATAGAGATTCACCGTCGCGTCTTCGACCCACAGATAGCCGTAAATCTCATAGTCAATATCCACCGTTACACCGCCGGCATAATATTCATCGGCCGCCAGAGAACCGGAGAGACCGATAACAAAGACTGCAAAAGAAAGAACCGCAAGGTTAATAGAAGTGACTTTTTGTTTTCTCATCGTTGAGTCCCCCAAACTACATAAAATCGCCAATACAAAAAACCGATGCGAGACATGACTCGCTATAGTAAAATATACCCACAAAAATCACAAAGTCAAAAAATAATTTAACTTTTATTTACATTTCGCTAACAATCTCTATTCCTATTAAATTTAACAGTTTTTTATAAGACCTTACTGGCGACAATTACCTGGTCACTACATACTAATTCTGAAGAAAAACGGGGATTCTGCGCCATTTCCGCACAGCCGAGTACCTCACAGATAAATCATGATCTAAAGAATTGCGATATTGAAACAAAAAAAGGCCGGAACCCACGTTCCGGCCTGGTTTTATATATCCTGAGTCACCATGACTCAGATCTCCGCAGACGATAGCCTTAACAGTCTCCCCCTGCCGTCCGGTGCTCCCTCCAGAGTTTTCTCCCGTTCTGCATTTTTTATATATACGACCCGCCCTGAAAATCAGTTCACAAAATCACCCCCAATTTTCCATTTTTCTTGAAATTTCCAGCCAACATAGATAGTTAGCCTGAAAACACGCAACCGGTGCAGGAATAAGCAAAAGAAATGAAAAATCCCTGCTCAAAGTTAAAACGCAGTGCTTAAACTTATGAATCAGCAGTGAAGGCTAAAATGGGGTAGAAAATTACCGGAAAGAAGGCCAAACCCAATCCAAAAAGCGTTCCCCGTCCAAAACAGTTTGCGATGCCGATTGAAAAAGTGATAATCAGCCACAAATAAATGAGATTCCCAAATGGAATAAAGAACGCCAGCGCACAAAGAACCCCGATAGCTGCTGATTTATCCGCAAGTCGAGCCATCACCACATAGTGATAGATCGGTACAAATGCCGCCCAGCCTGGTTCCCCGGCTTTATGGAATACAATGCCTTGGAAACTGAGAACAACCATCACAACAACCAGTAAGCCAAGCCAAAATCCGCAAATAACCCCCATGTTTTCCGCAGAAAAAAAGCTGTTTTCATTTACAAATGTATTGAGTTGAGCAATCAGAAAATCATCCGTTTCACCGATAGCTGCCAACTCTGTCTCATCTGCATCCAATACCCTCATACCCAAAAGCTTAGAGGAAACCTCGCCTGAATCGATAATGTATCCGTCATCATCTTTAATCCATTCGGTGCCGATACAAATACCCGCCTGTACTGTACGCGTAAATTGGCCGGAATAGGTTATCACCGATTCCACGACATAGCCTTCAGCGCCATGGCCGACTTTTGAAAAAGTCACTTCAGAGTCAATATTGTCAATATCTCCCAAACTGACCGCATAAGCCAGTTTGTTGAGATCGTCGGAATCAACCGCCATGCTGTCATGAAACTCCAAATCCCCCTGCTCCATCGCGTGGAGCATCTGGATAGTATCTTCTGCAAAGGCAATAGCTTCCGGCGACTGGACCGGCGCAGAGGAATTATTGCCAGAAGCGGCTTTAAACAGACTCGAAATCGCAACAAAACCTATAATGAAACCTACCACCGCGGAAATGGCAATGATTGGGACTTTCAGTTTGCTCATCGCTGAGCCCTGGGATGATTTGGTCTTTTTCTTGCGTCCGGATCGACCCGGAGCCGTTTGCTGAACCTGGCCAAGGTCGTATTCCTGCGGCGGCTGAACGCCTTGCTCTTCCGGCTCATCCTTGAGTTGGTACATCGGCGGCTCTTCTTCAAGCACCTCCGGTTCATCCAATACCTCCGGCGAAACCAAATCCAATGACGGCTTCGGCGGTGCAGGAATCGGAATCCCCGTCGATTCTTTACAGGCCAAACAGGTGAATTTCTTGCCGCCATATTTGGAAAGCACACAGTAATCCTGCCGACAGCTTGTGCAGTGGAAACGCATCGTCCCCGAATCCGTCACTTGACCTGACTGCTTCGGAATTTCAATCCCGTGATTGCAGGAAGGACACGTCACCGACGATTCGGTCTGACCGGGAGGTGTTTTGAAAATATGCTTACAAGACCCGCAAATGCAGATGGTAAACTCTTTCGGCTTAAGGGCTTCGCTTCGCTGCGGAGGCGTACCGGGCACCTGAAGCAATTGGCTGCATTGGTTGCATTTGACACGCTTGCCGGCGTATTTCGGCGGCGCCTGAAGAACAGCCTGACAGCCAGGACAGCGAAACTTGATCGGGTTGGCAGGAGATTTGGAAACACCGGTATTATCCATGTGAGCCTCGTTTCATAAAAACGGGGCACATTTGGTCCCCCAACCATAATTTACCTTCTCCCAACACGCTATTCGCTCCTGAAAGCGTATTTCCTTCATGAATTTGGAGCCATGATACCATTTACGCAATACTTTCTCAAGAATTTTATCAATTTTCAGCGTAAAAGAGCTTAATAAGGTTCAATCTTGTGTTTTTTGCCAAATCCATTATACTATTGCCGGTTTACGACCACACTTAGAACAATAATTGACAAATACGAGATATATTAAGGAGTTAAAATGGCCACTTTGACCAAACTTGACGATATCGTGTCGCTGTGCAAGCGGCGGGGATTTATTTACCAGTCCAGCGAGATTTACGGCGGACTGGCCTCGTGCTACGACTACGGCCCGCTCGGCGCGGAACTGAAACGCAACGTCCGAAATGCCTGGTGGAAAGCCGTCGTCCAGATGCGTGATGACATCGTGGGCTTAGACTGCTCGATCCTGATGCACCCAATGGTCTGGAAATCCTCCGGCCACGCCGATAAATTCGCCGATCTGGTAACGGTGTGCAAAAAATGCAACACCCGAACCCGCGTGGACCATCTGGCTGACAAGGACGCGCCGGAAGCTGCCGAGCATACCGAACACGTCGATATCGACACCGAAGCAAGCAAGCCGCATGATTTGTCGAATAAGGTCTGTCCCGCCTGTCAGAAGGTCGGTCAGTTTGGCGAACCGATGGCCTTTAAGCTGATGTTCGAGACCCAGATGGGCGCCAACGCCGACGACCAGATGACACTCTGGATGCGGCCGGAAACCGCCCAGGGCATTTTTGCCAACTTCCGCAACGTACTGGACTCAACCCGTGTCAAGGTGCCCTTCGGTATCGCCCAGATCGGAAAATCCTTCCGTAATGAAGTGACAACCAAGGCGTTTATCTTCCGCACCCGCGAATTTGAACAGGCCGAACTGGAATTTTTCTGCGAACCGGGTACTGATGAAGACTGGTACGAACACTGGAAACAGCAGCGGTTCGACTGGTACATCAACCTCGGCATAAAGCCCGAAAACCTGCGATTCCGTGACCACGACCCGGACGAGCTGGCCCACTACGCCAAGGCCTGCGTCGATGTGGAATACAAATTCCCGTTCGGCCAGGGCGACTGGCAGGAACTCGAAGGCGTCGCCAACCGCACCGACTATGATCTGCGCCAGCACCAGCGTGGAATGCGCACGATGAACGACTGGTACAACTGCGGCGGCGACCTGACCAAGATCAGCCTGAAGGAAGAGGCCGAGGACTATCACAAAGGCCCACTGAGCTACTTCGACGAGCAGGGCAAACGCCGTTATATCCCGTATGTCATCGAGCCGTCCGCCGGTGTTGACCGAAGTACGCTGGCATTTCTGGTCGATGCGTATGACGAAGAAGAAGTCAAGGGCGAAACGCGGAACCTGCTGCGGTTCCACCCGCACCTGGCGCCGATAAAGGCAGCCATCTTCCCGCTGGTCAAAAAGGACGGCCTGCCGGAAATCGCGATGAAAATTTATGATGACCTAAAGGGCCACTTCAGTTGCTTCTACGACCAGAAAGGCGCTGTCGGTCGCCGCTATCGCCGTCAGGACGAAGCGGGCACACCCTACTGCATGACCATCGACGGCCAGAGCAAGGAAGACAACACCGTCACCGTCCGCGAACGCGACAGCATGAACCAAGAGCGCATCAACATCGACCAGGTAAAAACCTACCTCCGAGAAAAGATGGACCTGTAGTTTTCGCCACAGATTATCACGAATAACTTTAGCCCCGCCAACTCCGTTGGCGGGGTTTCGACACAACACCCAAATGGATATGCTTTGGGGAATCAACAAAACAGAAGGACGCAACATGGCAAAACATAAAAAGAAAAACTGGCTGCTTTACGGCTATCTATTGCTGTCGGTGTATCTTTTTTCCGTCGCCATGTATATCGAAGTGCTCAATCACAAAGCCGGAGGCTACCTGCCCCGCCGCGATGAATACCGAAATGACGACCCGGCACAAGGACTTGTAGATTGGCGATGGCATCCGCCGGCGGATTTATTGGAACGGGTCACTGCCGCAGAAAATCAACTAAACAACGCTTTGACCACTGTCCCCAAAAAAGAAAGAATAGAACGAAAGCGGCTCGCACAGGCCAACAATCAATTGCATCGTGCCGTGATTAACCTGGGCCTGCCACAATATCCACTGTTTTATATATCAGGTGTCTTATACCTTGCCTGCCTGGTCGTCCTGCCGATCATAAAACTAAAGTCAAATCTTTTATGGACTTCAACCGGATTAGTGTTGAATCTCATCGCTTTCGTCCTGTTAATTCACAGAAATTACCTTGGCAGCTTGGGCTTGTGAGGTAAATTGTTCAGCAATAGGAGTATTGAGTGAAAAAACGCAAAGACAAAGATAAGCCAAAAAATATCATCAAGGAAAAGCTTTATCCAAGCTGGCTTGAGTTCATTTTTAATAACGACACAGCTGATGCGCCCTTACACTCAGAGAATTTTGATGCCACAAGCGAAGAAATCATTGAATTAATTCGACTAACATGTGCTTACAGTGGGAAAGACTTAGAGGGATATTCTAATCAGCAGATTGACACAGGATTATATCACCTCTTTTCTTCAACAGACGACTATGTCTTTTCATTCAAAGAATCAGAATTGCATTATACTGATATAGTACTAGCACTTCAATCCATACGGCATTTATATCTCGATTTATTTAATGACCGGTGCGCCCCCGTGCTTTCATATCTGGATGAACAAACAGACAACCCGCTCAATCAAATCTGTTACATGCTTTGGGATATCACACCACTCGCCTATTGGCCGGATGATCCAAATCAAAAACATTATTATGCCGCGATTGCAACGGTTATGGAAAAGGCACTTTATCTTTCTAATCCAGCATGTATTGAAAGCGCACTGCATGGGTTGGGGCATATTCAAGATGCGGCACAAGAACGGGTAATACAAATTATTGATACTTTTCTAAAAAAGACTGGAAATAAGATACGGCCTGAGCTAGTTACATATGCGGAAAGAGCAAGAACCGGTTATATTCTTTAAAATACTGAATTCCGTAGCTGTGCGGAAATGACATTTTGAGGTTAGTTTATGATACTTGATCAATTGGACAGTGTGTTGTTGTATGGGGGATTGGGAGCTAAGATCGCGGCGGGGCTGGCGCTGCTGAATGAGGACAGTGTGCGGGCCGCGGCGCCGGGCAAATATGAAGTGGACGGCGAGAACCTGTTTTATGTCGTCGATGAATACGAAACGGCCCCGATTGCAGACGGGCGGCTGGAAATTCACCGCAAATATCTCGATATCCAGTACATCGTTTCAGGCAGCGAATGCATCGGCCACAGCCCGCTGGAAGGTTTGCAGGAAATTTCCGCCTATGACACCCAAACGGACCTGGCTTTTTATCATGCCGACGCCCGATTAAGCCGATGTATCCTACAGGCAGGGATGTTCGCGATTTTCTGGCCGAACGAAGCCCACATGCCCGGCCGCATCGCGACCGAAAGCGAACGGGTCAAAAAGATCGTCGTCAAAATAAAAGTCGAATAACCAGCGGGACGACCCAAAAACGGGGGCCATATGAATCGTGAGGAACTACAGAAATTTGCCAGAACGGCATTTAAGATGCGGCAGGGTTTTCAATGGTTCCTGCGTTTCTTCAGCGTCTTCCTGTTCATCATCGTCGTCTGGCTCGCTGTTTCCTTCAAGCTGCCGTGGAAGGCAACTGTCGCCCTGGCCATCGTTCCGGCACTGGGCATGGTCATCCCGCGAAAGTTCCTGGCGTGGCTGTGGCTGGCCCCGTCACTGGCCGTCATCGGCGTTTATATCTGGATTCAACTGCCCTCTGGTTCCAGCGGTGACTGGACCGTTTATCAGTTTGCTCCCAATACCGAAAATATGATCCGCGTCTCTGTCGAAAGAAACGCCGCGACTCATTACGAACAGCTATTAACCGATTACGGCGAAAGCGTTTTTGGCTACCAATTCCTGGATGAAACCGGCCAACACTTTACCTTCAACCAACCGTGGACCGCTAACGATTTTCCGCAATTTACCCAGTGGATGACTGCCTTCGAGAATGGACTTGAAAATTTTGAACGAGCGGCCAACATGAAAACCTGCCAGTTTGAGGTTCCGGTCAACCAGCCCGCAATTGATGCGCAGATGCTGCGGCTGAATCGAATGAAGGGCTGGGCACGCCTGCTGCTGCGTTCGGCCAATCGCGACCTGGGCGAAAGCCGCTTCAACCGGGCCTTGAAAAAACAAGTGGCCATTGTCAAAATGGCTCAGCACTTATACAATCAGAATACCCTGTTGGATCAATCAGCGGCGTTCGATCTGGAACTGCTGGCCAGTCGCACGCTGGAAACCACCATCATCGACCATTGCGATGACCCAAACACTCTGAACACGATCCGCACAACCTTTGCCGAACTGGACAGTGGCTGGGCCAAAAGCTGGCCGATCATTGTCGAACGACAAAAACTGCTGGGCAAAAACATCGCCGCCCTGATGTACGAGGTCAACCCCGACGGCAAGACACGAATTTCGCGGAAAGCTATGTACGCCCTGCAGGAGGGACTTGGATACAGGCCTCGCCGACTGTTTCTGAAGCAGCATGAAATGTCCCGCCTGGCAATCGTCGTTCTGTGGCTGAGCCTGCCGACCACACCGGACGGCATCGCCAAAGTCATCGACAAACGCTTTGACCACCATTCCCTGCAAACCCAAAAGGGAAGCCCGCCCGAAAACATCCCCCTGCAGCGCATCTGGGAAAGAGGTCTCAACTGCAAGTCGGCAATTGACTGGTTTGCGGCTCAACAGGTCAAGTGGTTCTGGGCATTGGACGGTCAGGACAGACGCCATGATGCGCTGATAAGCCTCATTGATATCTTCGCCGCCTTGAAAACATATCAATTAGAACACGACCGCTGGCCGGACCGCCTTGACGAACTGACACTGCACAATCCGCATGCACTCATCGACCCGGTCCATGGAAAGCCGTTTGTCTATCAGAAAACCAATACTGGTTTTCGCCTCTACAGCCTCGGCCCCAACGGCACCGACGACAACGGCGTCAACAACCGAGCCGAGAAAAAAGACGACATCATGTTCTGGCCCCGCGGTCCGATGGACAAGGCCATCGAAGAAGCGGCCAAATCAGAAAAATAAATTTCCCCGCAAGAATCTAAAACTTTGTATTGGGATTACTAAACTTAATACCATCCCCGTCATGAAACGTTCCCGTTTCAGTCACGATGGCACCTTCGCTGCCGGCATACATCCAATGCATAGTTGTTGCTTTCTCAACTTTCCCAATATCGCCAGGCAGAAGTCTCTTTTTCGTTTTAGCGATCCAGTACGGCTTTTCTGATTCGGGAATATCATCAGCAGCACCCGGTGTCGGCTCACCTTCTCCGTAAACATAGACCATGCCGTACCGAGGCATCCACGATTCAAGTTTCGGTCCCGTCTTTTCGGTCTTATCGTGTCCGTGTTCTGCGATCCTCTGTCCCGGAAGCAGAAAGATTTCAATACTCACATAGTTGTCGCTCGGATCGTTGAGCCATATGATCCCGCCAAGGCCAATTTCCGAGAAATTCCCAAGTCCAAAATCAGTCACCCAGAAATCTTCCCCTTTCAGCCGATCGATAATTGGATAATTGAAATGCCCCATCATCTCGAAGTAAGCCTGCTTGGCCGTTTCAGCATCAAATGTCCCGTCAGGACCATAAAAATTGTCGTTCTTGTACTGTTTGTACTTTGGTATTGAGCCGGTCTCCATTTTTCCCTCACCTGCGGCTTTGCATCCCTGAATGATTCCTGTACCGGAAAGCACAACAGTTCCAGCAGCAACGCCAAGCATTTCACGCCTATTCATTTTCTAAATCTTTCAAAATATTAATGATCAATTTGTTATTACAAGATTGGATTCTTAGCTGCATCTTTACCAAGACTGATGTATCCAAGATTCTGTGAGATTTCCATGGCAATGGACACCATCTTGCGCCCAACATCCTCAAATGACTCGTATTGGAGTCGGCTTGTAGGCCCCGTAACAGTGATCGCAGCGATGGCCTCACCGGTTTTGTCAAAAATCGGGGCAGACACACAGCTTACACCATCAAGCCCTTCACCTCTTTCGATCCCGTACCCACAGGACCGAACGGTTGCCAACTCATCCAAAAACAGGTTTCGATCCGTAATTGTATTCTCTGTTAAGCGTTCAAAGGTCAAACGATCGATGATCTTCCCCGCTGCCTGGCTGTCCATAAAAGCCAGCAAGACTTTGCCCTGTGCCGATGCATGAAGAGTTGAGTGCATGCCTGTCTCAACAACAAAGCGGAAGAGATGTGTCCCCGGAACAGAGTCGAGTACGATTGCACGCAAGCCGTCCATAGCACAAAGCACAACGGTTTCACGGATATCATCTCTTAATTTTCGCATCAAAGGTCTGGCTGTTTCCAGAAGGCCATTCTGCAGTAGAACATTATATCCCAAAGACAGCAGTTTGTGACTGAGGAGAAACTTCTTGGACTTTTCATCTCGGACCAGAAACCCTCGAAAATACATTGCACCTGTAACGCGATAGACTGAATTTTTCGGAAAATCAAGGGCGATCGCGATATCGCTGATGCCCAGCCCTTCCGGATGTTCCGCAAGCAATTCCAAAATCATCATCCCGCGTTCGAGATTTGTAACATTGTACTCACTAAACTCTTTATTTATCATACATTCCCTGTCTTGTTTTCAAAGTCACATCCTTCGTCGTCCATAAATCCATTGCAAAAAAAAACGAATGATAACTATTGACAACACTCTTCCGAGAAGCTAATATATAGAACACTGTTCTGAATATCAATAAAATAATTTAATTTTCCGGTTGAATATGAGAAATCTGATTTCAAGAGAAATTGCATCTGAAAATAAATTGATTGCTATTTTGATATTATTTTTTCTGGCAGTTTATCCCTGCTTACATGCGGAAGAACCCCTAAACCTTGGCTTTGACGAAATCATATTTGTCAAACGCATGCCGTATTCGTCAGATCACTATTACACCGATATTGATAACGGTACGCATCCGAACAGGTTTGTAACCGGAAACGGCATCTTCATCTACAACCTTCGCACTCAAACCGAACGTCCCGTTGTCATCGCAACTGACCTTCCCGGCGGCAAGGGATTTATCGGCAAGATCAGCCTTTCTTTCGATGCCAAAAAAGTCCTGTTCGATTTCCGTCAAAATCCATCCAGCGGCTTTCGTATCTGGCAGGTTAACGCCGACGGCAGCGAACTGAAACAAATTACCTTCCCGGCCCCGGATGAAACAGAGAAGGCAAATCGCTGGCGGCGAGGGTGGCACACAGATGATATTCATCCGTGTTATCTGCCCAATGGCAAGATCATTTTTTCATCGACGCGTAATGAACATACCGTGTTATGCGGCGGCTCTTCAGCACTGACTGCGCCGGCGCTGCATTTGATGGATGCTGACGGAAGCAACATCGAACAGATCACCAAAAGCCCGGTCAGCGAATTCTGCCCGGTGGTTCTTGATGACGGGCGGGTCATGTATCATCGCTGGGAATATATCGACAAGGGCGCCCGCGTCTGCAAGACCCTTATGTCGATGTATCCTGACGGAACGAGACCGCAGGAGCTTTACGGAATGGGTGACGATTCAACGATGGTCTATATGTATCCGCAGCAGATGCCCGGCGACAAGAGTCGTGTAGTCTGCGTCGGAACTTGCCATTTCCCCCAAGGCGGCTGCCTCGGCTCAATCATGCTGATTAACCTTCAGAACAGGGTACGGCATCGCGGTCCGGACCCGGACGAAAAAGATTATCGCAAATGGGATAACCGGTATGCCGTGAACAATATCACGCCCGAAGTCTTTGTCGATCGCCGAACGGAACCGGGCTGGTTCTTCAAAAGTGAAAACGGTTCATTTGTACAAGACCGAAACGGCACAAGCGGGCATCTGTTTACCCACCCTTGGCCGGTCAGCGACAATGAGTTTCTTGTCTCATATAAGATCAAGCCGGGCGATCATTACAAGAATGTCGCCAACGCTTATCAGTTGTACTTGATTGACATCGACGGCAAGCGTCAGCTAATACACAAAGATGAAAAACTCTCGTGCTGGCATCCGACACCTCTGGTCGCCAAAAAAACACCGCCGGTTCTTTCATCGCCGATCAACCCGGAACTTGCAAAGAAAAAACAGGCTCTGTGTGTCGTCACGAATATCTATCAGGACATGCCGAATGTCGAACCGGGTGAGATCAAGTATCTGCGAATCAATGAAGCTGTCCCTCGCTATTGGAGTACGGGCAGACGCTGGGCACCTTCCAACTCAAGCAGCACTTGGAAAGCAGCACTGTGGCCAAGAGTTCAATGGGGAATCGTTCCCGTCGAAGCTGACGGATCGGCATGTTTCACGGTCCCTGCTGACCGCGCGATCTTTTTCCAGGCACTGGATAAGGACTACCGTGAGATCCAGCGTGAACGAACGTACGTCAATTATCGGCCCGGTGAAACTCGTTCGTGTGTCGGCTGCCACGGCAGAAGCGGACAGGCACCGTCGGCGGCGCAAAGCCATACACCGATGGCCCTGAAACGCCCCCCGAGCAAAGCGCAACCCCAGCCGTGCGACTCAACAGAAAACGGAGGCGATGGTTTGGCCGGACAGGTCATTCACTACCCAACCGATATCCAGCCGATTTTCGATGCAAAGTGTATCTCCTGCCACGGCAATGAAAAACCGAAGGGCAAATTGAACCTGACGGGTAGTGTCACCCAGTTTTACAGCACCTCCTATGAGCAAATCTACGTCAAGCGGCTCGCCGGCCCTGTTCTGCAGGAGTTCACCTCCATCAGCCAGGGCGACAGGGGCAACTATAATGGCGCGGAACTTCCCCCAAAGAGCCTTGGGGCGTTTAAAAGCCCTTTGATCAATATCCTGACAAATTCAAAACATCCGAATAACGCACATGAAGATCATTCAAAGAAATTGACCCGGCATGAATTGATGATCTTAATACGCTGGGTGGACACAAACTACCAGTTCTACGGCTCCTATTTCGGCAGGCAGCATCCAAATTGGCAAAAGGCCGACCCCAAAAACACACGGTACAATCCAGCTGACTTCAGAAGAAAGGCAACTTTCAATGAAGCGGTCAACTTCCACGCTCCGGAGTGGCATCGATAGATATTGACAATTCAGTTTTCATCATTTTTTCCGAGATTTTCGCATTTTTATCGGAAAATCGAGAAATTTGTGAAAGAATCCTCCTTCCACCGCCGTCAATATGCCCGGACACGCTATAGATTTGCCTTCGACAAGATAAAGAACACCGGAAACAGGACTTTTGTATTGAAAGGCGGTACTGGAAGATGAAACAATCGTCAGCCCATAAAATAACTATCGCAGCGGCATGTATCTGTGCATTTTTTGTAATATCACCGTTCTCTCATGCCGCGGAAGAAACCGAAAGCCCATTAGACAAACTCATCGAAACAGCCCGGCAAACAGGTTCGGTTGAAAATCCCGATGAAGCTGTCAATGTTATTCAAGCCGCCAAAGCCTCATTGGATACAGCGAAGTTTCTCGAAAAACTGGACGCCCTTCAGCAGGCTCGTAAAGATTGCGCGCTGCCGGCCCCCGGCAAGCCACTGTCTCGCAACCAAAAGCTGGATTGGGCTATTTTAGCCGAACAAGTCAAGGCACAGAAGAACCTTCCCGCAGAACAGGTCAAGGCACACCCCGCTGCCGCAGCGTTTCCGGGTGCCGTCAGCGATGACGCAAAACGCGTTACGAAACCTGTTGAAATCCGCACTGACCGACCCGGGTGGCGCAACTACGGCATCTACGCCGCCTCCTGGAGTAAAGACTGGCACAGCACTGGCCTCTATGCCGCACCGGGTGAAGTGGTTACCGTGACCGTCCCCGAACAAGCTGTCAATACTGGCCTGACCATCCGCATCGGCGCCCACAGCGACCATCTGTGGAAAAAGGACCGTTTGCAGCGGGCGCAGCAAATCTGCCGGAAGTTCGATGTCAAGCAAGCCGTCACAAAAGTCGCCAACGCCTTCGGCGGCCCGATTTACATTGAAGCGCCGCATGACTGCCCTCTCGGCACTTTTAATATCACCATCGCCAATGCCGTCGAGATGCCGCGGTACATCGCCGGAAAAACAACTGCCGAGCAATGGCAGAAAATACGCAATAATCCCGCCCCATGGGCAGAACTGGAAACGGATAAGGTCGTCTTCACCCTGCCGTCAGAACATGTCAGAAAACTCGACGATCCCGCCGAACTCATGACATTCTGGGATGGTGTCATGAACGCCTGTGCCGATCTGCTGGGCAAAGAGCACAACCGCATACGCCCCGAACGGTTTGTCACCGACATCCAGATCAGTGTCGGTTATATGCACTCCGGCTATCCGCTGATGACAGGGCTGGATATCGCAAGCACCTTCGTGGACAAAGACCGTATCATGCGTAACGGACACGCCGGCGTCTGGGGCCTGTTCCACGAAATCGGGCACAACCACCAGAATGCCCTCTGGGTCTATCGAGGCACGACGGAAGTAACCGTCAACCTGTTCTCACTGTATGTCTTCGAAAAAATGTGCAGCCTCGGCCCCGCCGACAATATCCACGGCGGCGTTCTGCCGAAAAACCGAGAAAGAAGCCTTGCCCGCTACTTCCAAAATGGCAGAAAATTTGAAACATGGCAAAAAGACCCGTTCCTGGCCCTCTATATGTACTCAATGATTCAGGAGGAATTCGGCTGGGAGCCATTTACCGATGTTTTCAAGGCCTATCGAGCCGCAAAGCAAAGCGATCTTCCCAAAAATGACAACCAAAAGCGGGACCAGTGGATGGTGCGTCTGTCAGCCCGACTGGGCCGCAATCTAGGGCCTTACTTTGAAGCCTGGGGCGTACCGACCTCAGAAACAGCCCGACAGTCCATCGCCCAGCTTCCCGTATGGATGCCGACGGATTTCCCCGCGGCTAAGGCAACGGATAAATAAGTTTTTCTAATCATTCCAATCGAAATTTTTTATGACAGATTGGCACAAAATTCTTTATTCAATGACCGGTTCGTGATATTCTGACAACTCGTAAAAATGCAAACAATCACTTAAAATCGAGAGCGCAGGATGAAAAACACAACAGCAATCGGTCAATTACAGAAGCATATCGGACAGAATGTCACGCTGCGGGGGTGGCTGTACAAAAACCGGCCCAGCGGCAAGGTGCAGTTTCTGGTGCTGCGGGACGGCACCGGGCTGTGTCAGTGCGTGATTGAAAAAGCCATCATCGGCGAAGACCTCTTTGGCCAAATCAAACATCTGGGCCAGGAATCGTCGCTGGCGATTACCGGCGAAGTTCGCGAAGAGCCGCGCAGCCCCGGCGGCGTGGAATTGGCCGTTTCCGGTGCCGAAATCTATTGTGAATCCAACGATTATCCGATCACGCCGAAGGAACACGGCGTTGATTTCCTGCTGAAAAATCGCCACCTGCACCTGCGCAGCCAAAAGCCGTGGTGCATCGGCCGCATTCGCCACACCATCATCGACGCAATTCGCCGTTTCTTTAACGATGACGGATTTACACTGATCGATACGCCGATTTTCACAACCATCGCCGGCGAAGGCGAGCAAACTCTGTTCGAGGTCGACTATTTCGGCCAGCCCCTGCACTTGGCCCAGACCGGTCAATTGTACCTTGAATCAGCAGCCATGAGTTTTGGCAAGGTCTATTGCTTCGGACCGACATTCCGAGCCGAAAAGAGCAAAACTCGCCGGCACCTGACCGAATTCTGGATGGTGGAGCCGGAAGTAGCTTACATCGACCTGGACGGCCTGCTGGAATTGGCAGAAAACTTAATCCATTCGATGGTACAGCGAGTGCTGCAGGATAACCGCACTGAACTGGAAACGCTGGGGGCGGATATCGCGGCACTGGAAGCGACCCAGAAACCGTTCTACCGCCTGACCTATACCGAAGTCGTCGATATTTTAACCAGCCAACGGACGCAGGACTTTATGGCTCAGCAACTGGCTGAGTTTACCGCCCAGAAAGAAGCCTTTGAGACGGAGCTGGCAGAAATTGAAGCCGCGACCGCCAAAGGCGGCCTGAAAAAATGGCAACAGGAAAAGAACGCCCGCCGCAGTCTGCAGTTGCGAAGTGAAATCGATGAACTGAATACCAAGATTGAAAACAATCCCAAACACGCCAAACTGGCCGCGGAATTTCGCTGGGGCAAAGACCTCGGCGGCTCAGACGAAACCATTATCTCGCTGATGCACGATAAACCGGTTTTCGTCACGCATTATCCGAAAGAAGCCAAGGCGTTTTATATGCGGGAAGATCGCGAAAACGATAAGGTCGTCGAAAACTTCGACCTGCTGGCCTGTGCGGGATTTGGCGAGATCATCGGCGGCTCGGTCCGCGAAGACGAATATGACCGGATGATGGCACGCATCGACCATGAAGGCTACAATCCGGAAGGCTACGAGTGGTACACTGACCTGCGGAAATACGGCTCGGTACCCCACGGTGGATTCGGCCTTGGCGTTGAGCGAACCGTCGCATGGATCACAGGCGAACGCCATATTCGCCAGTGTATCGCCTATCCCCGCATGATGGATAAGGTGTATCTGTAAGAAAACCGGCGTTTTTACACGAAAAACCGAGTTCCGAGGACAAAAAGGGATATTTTATTCCTTTGCAACTCGACAGCAAAGGCGATACAATACATGACGCTGTCGAAATAATGATATTTTGCTGTAATTGTCTCAATGGGCCGTTCAGCGGCCCATTGTTTTTTTATTGAATACAAGCAAACACAGAAGTGAAAAATTGAAAGGAAGAAAATGAAGAAGTTACTGGCACTTGTCAGCCTGTGCATACTGGCCGCGGCGTTTGGCGGTTGTGACGAAGAAAAACCGGCTGCATCAAACAATCCTGCCCCTCCGGCAGCAACCGAACCTGCAAAGATGGCGCCGCCGGTAGAGTCTGTCCCCGCCGCTCCCATTCTGCCGGCCACTCCGGCAACCCCCGCAGCACCAGCCAAACCGGTTGACCCCAAAGCCATGGTCGTCAAGGTCAACGGCACCGTGATTACTGAAGGTCAGGTTATCGAAGAAGTCAACAAACGCGTCGCCGCGATGAAACTCCAGCGTCCCGGCAGTCCCGATCCGACCGAAGAGCAAAAGCAGATGCTCCGCACGAACATTGTCGATATGCTGGTTGACCAGGAACTGATCAAACAAACACTGGCCGAAAAGAAAATCACCGTCACTGATGAGCAGATCACCCAGGAAATCACCAAGATCGCGACTCAGCAAAACCAGAAGCTCGAAGACGTCGAAAAGGAAATCGCCAAGTACGGCATGACCATGGACGACCTTAAGGGCCAGATCGCCATGAAACTTCAGATGGACGCCCTGGCCAAAGCCGAAGGCGCTTTGAAAGACGTCACCGAGGAAGACGCGAAAAAATTCTATGATGAAAACCCGCAGCACTTCAACCAGTCTGAACAGGTCAAGGCAAGTCACATCCTCTGCGGCAAACGCGGCATCACCGAAGCCGAATACGCCGCGGAACTGGAAAAGATCAAAGCCGCACAGGCACGCTTGAAAGCCGGAGAAGCCTTTGAAGATGTTGCCAAAGACGTTTCGACTTGCCCGTCCAGCGCCAAAGGCGGCGATCTGGGCTTTTTCGGCAAGGGCCAGATGGACCCGGCATTTGAAAAAGCAGCGTTCGAACTGGAAGTCGGTAAGACCACCGACATCGTCAAGACCAGCTTCGGCTATCACATCATCAAAGTGACTGACAAAAAGGCCGCCGAAGTCACACCGTTTGCAGACGTCAAGGAACAGATTACCCAGCACCTGAGCCAGCAGCAGCAGCGAACTTTCTGGCCGGAGTATCAGAAGAAACTCAAAGACGCAGCAACCATTGAATATTCCGAAGCTGAACAAGCCGCTCGCAAGAAAACCGAAGATGCTCAGAAACTGATGCAGCAGCAGATGATGCAGCGGATTCAGCAGCAGATGGCCCAACAGCAGGCACAGCAGGCCGCT
>JANQGW010000221.1 GCA_028282905.1 Sedimentisphaerales bacterium
ATTTTCGACATGGCAAAGAAAAAAGCCACGAAAAAGAAAACCGCCAAGCGCGTGTATTTCTTCGGTAACGGAAAAGCCGAAGCAAACGCGAAGATGAAAGAATTGCTCGGCGGTAAAGGCGCTAACCTGGCTGAAATGACCAGCCTGGGTGTTCCGGTTCCTCCCGGTTTCACCATCTCAACGCAAACCTGTGCCGACTACAACAAGCTCGGCAAGAAGTGGCCGAAGGGTCTGGAAGACGAAGTGAAAAAGAACGTCGCCAAGCTCGAACGCGCCATGAAAGCCAAGTTCGGCGATCCGAAGAAGCCTCTGCTCGTATCGGTTCGTTCCGGTGCAGCCGTTTCGATGCCGGGTATGATGGACACCGTCCTGAACCTGGGTCTTAACGACGACGTCGTTGCAGGCATCATCGAAAAGACCGGCAACGCTCGTTTTGCCTATGACATCTACCGCCGTTTCATCGACATGTTCGGTGACGTGGTTATGGGTTGTGAGCACGAACACTTTGAAGCGGCTATCCACAAAGCCAAGGTTAAAGCCGGTGTTGAAAACGACAACGAACTGACCGCCGAACAGCTGGCAGACGTTGTTGAAGAGTACAAGAAGATTTACAAAAAGGACGTTGGCGAACTGTTCCCGCAGGATCCGATGGAACAGCTGCGGTATTCGGTCAACGCGGTCTTCGGCAGTTGGGACGCACCTCGCGCCATCCGCTACCGTCAGATGGAAAACATCACCGGCCTCTTGGGTACGGCGGTTAACGTTCAGGCAATGGTCTTCGGCAACATGGGCGACGACTGCGGCACGGGCGTTTGCTTTACCCGTAACCCCAGTAACGGTAAGAAGGAATTCTACGGCGAATATCTCATCAACGCCCAGGGCGAAGACGTGGTTGCCGGTATCCGCACACCGTTGGATCTCAAGCACCTCAAGAAAGACATGCCGAAGGCATACAAAGAGCTGACTGCCTTGATGACCAAGATGGAAAAGCACTACAAAGATATGCAGGACATGGAATTCACCATCCAGGAAAAAGTCCTGTACATCCTGCAGACCCGTAACGGCAAGCGTACCGCAGAAGCGGCTATCAAGTGTGCCGTTGATATGGTCAAGGAAAAAATGATCAAGCCGGCCGAAGCTGTGATGCGTGTCACTCCCGAACAGCTCGACCGTCTGCTGCACCCGCACTTCGACGCGAAGGCAGAACGTAACGTGATTACCACCGGTCTTCCGGCTTCGCCGGGCGCTGCCGTCGGTCAGGTCGTCTTTG
The DNA here is from genome assembly GCA_028282905.1 of Sedimentisphaerales bacterium. Classification (GTDB taxonomy): domain Bacteria; phylum Planctomycetota; class Phycisphaerae; order Sedimentisphaerales; family Anaerohalosphaeraceae; genus 4572-13. The sequence continues at coordinate 1,271 of JANQGW010000221.1, forward strand.
ACGCTGACACTGCGGAAGAGTGGGCTGCCAAGGGCAAAAAGGTTATCCTGGTGCGTATTGAAACCAGCCCCGAAGACATCGGCGGTATGGACGCGGCTATTGGTATCCTGACCCAGCGCGGTGGTATGACGAGCCATGCGGCGGTTGTTGCCCGCGGTATGGGTAAGTGCTGTGTTGCCGGTTGCGGCGAAATGGCCATCCATTACAAAGCCAAACGCTTTAACATTGGCAAACTCGCCGTTAAGGAAGGCGACTGGATCAGTCTCGACGGTACCGAAGGCCAGGTTATCCTCGGCCAGGTTCCCACGGTTGAGCCTGAATTGAGTGGTGCATTCGGTCAGTTCATGAAGATGTGCGACAAGATTCGCACGCTGGGTATCCGCACCAACGCCGACACCCCGGCAGACAGCAAGCGTGCCCGCGACTTCGGTGCTGAAGGTATCGGCCTGACCCGTACCGAGCACATGTTCTTCGAAGGCGAACGCATTTGGCCGGTTCGTGAAATGATTCTCGCAGCCGACGATTACGCAGCTCTGCTGACCGGTCTGGCTGACACCGAGTGCCCGAAGGAAGCCAAGGAACTGAAGAAGCAGTACGGCGCAGCCAAGAAGCAGTTCGAAGGCGCTCTGAAGAAACTGCTGCCTTACCAGCGTAAAGACTTCGTCGGTATCTTCAAGGCCATGGCTGGTCTGCCGGTAACCGTTCGTCTGCTGGATCCCCCGCTGCACGAGTTCCTGCCGCAGGAAGACAGCAACCAGAAAGAAATGGCTAAACGCCTGAACATTACACCTGCCGATGTACGTCACCAGGTCGAAGCCCTGCACGAGTTCAACCCGATGCTCGGTCACCGCGGTTGTCGTCTGGCAGTGACCTATCCGGCCATCTACCGCATGCAGGCACGTGCTATCATCGAAGCCGCTCTGCAGGTTAAGAAAGCCGGCAAGAAGGTTATGCCGGAAATCATGATCCCGCTGATCGGTTCGGTCAAGGAACTGGCAATCGTCAAGGCTGAGGTCGAAGACGAAATCCAGCAGGTCTTCGCGAAGAAGAAAGCCAAGGTCAAATACATGATCGGTACGATGATCGAAATCCCGCGTGCCGCTCTGACCGCTGACGAAGTCGCCGAAGAAGCCGAATTCTTCAGCTTTGGTACCAACGACCTGACGCAGATGGCGATGGGCTTCAGCCGTGACGATGCCGGCAAGTTCCTCGGCGAATACGTCAAGCAGGGTATCTACGGCGTTGACCCGTTCCAGGCACTGGATCAGACGGGTGTTGGCAAGCTGGTCGAAATGGCCGTCAAGCTCGGTCGCGGCAGCCGCAAGGGTCTCAAGTGCGGTATCTGCGGTGAGCACGGCGGTGAGCCAAGCTCGATCGACTTCTGTCACCGCGTCGGCCTCAACTATGTCAGTTGTTCGCCGTTCCGTGTACCGATCGCACGTCTGGCCGCCGCTCAGGCAGCTATCGTGAACAAGTAAGATCGAAACACGCGATAAGCAATCCAAAAGGGTGTGTCCGAAAGGGCACGCCCTTTTTTAATTGACGATTGCCAACTGTTGATTGTATATTGATGGCCAGATGGACAAATTGCTAATTCCAATGTGCAATTGAAAGGAGTAAATATGGCTTCAAATGTCAATACGTCCACAAAGTGGCCTGTAAAATGTGCCCGGGCGTCAAAAAAACTGGCCAATATCGGTTGGTTGTCAGCTCTTTTGAACGTAATCTTTTTTATACTTTTGGCAATTGTCATGGACCACTTCCCCGGTCTGCGTCATCCCAATGCATTTGAACAAATATTCGGAATAACTTTTTCCATTCTCTTTGGGGGCACGGTTCTGTGCTTTCTGTCAAGTTTTGTCACCGGCATCATTTCATTGTTCGGAGTTGTTTTTCGCGTATCAAAACTTATCGAAACCAGGAAATTTGCGGTTGCAGGAATATGCCGTTCGTTAGTGTATTTTATTCTTCTCTTTATTTTGCTGGCTCCTGTTTTGATGAAACGCCACAAATCTAAGGTGAATCAAACGAATAATCCAGCCGTATCAACAGCCATTCAAACAGACAGTATGTGAGTATTACCGAAAACTCCACACTTAAATTTGCTGTGCCGATGGCCGTGTAGAATTTGTCGCCGCCAAAGACATCCCGAATCTGCGATGGAAAATGGAGGATACAAAAAATGGGGCAAACTAAACAAACTCAAAATTTCATGCTGAGCCTTATGGTTGTTCTCTTGTTGGCACTCATCGGCTCTGTCTTATTGCCTCGTATTAATTGTCCACGGCAGCCCGCAGGACCAATTATCTGCCGGGCTAATCTGAAACAGCTTTCCCAACTTTGCCAAATATATCATCAGGAAAACCACCCTGCTTGGCCCATCAGCGAATGGTGCGACACACTGAAACCGTATTATGAGGATAGCGAGTTCCTGCAATGCCCGGAAGATAAAACTGGCCCATGCAGCTATGCGATGAATGAAAATATCCCGGCTGATGTTGAGAAACTGCCGGATGATTTGGTAATTTTATTTGAGGCCGCGCCCGGCTGGAATCAGGTCGGCGGCCCCGATGATGTCGTCATCGATCGCCACGACAAACACGGTGCCAACATCGCCTTCGCCGACGGCCGCGTCGAATTTATCGCCGCCAAAGACATCCCAAACCTGCGATGGAAAATTGACGACAGCAGCGTGGAGCGATAGCGACACGATGAGTTACCCTGCGGTTCCGAACGCACACGGTTCCCCATCCCGGCGCTAGCGCTTCGGGCTGCTGCATCCATTATATTTCAGTGGACATTCTCTGTCGCAGGGGGTACAGTAATGCTTCGACGGGCAACAATCTTTCACAATCGCAATTTTAAAGGCGCAGCTATGGAAGCCATTCAATATATTGATCGGGCAACCGGTGAACTGAAAACTGAAAACCCTCCCGGCGAGGGATTTTTGCGATTTCTGTATCACCATCCGTTCGGGGCCGTCGGCCTGCATATGCTGGTCAAACGAAAATTTCTGTCGGCCCTTTACGGCTGGCTGATGAACAGACCCGGTTCGTGGAAAAAGATCAAACCATTCGTCGAGCAGTATCATATCAACATGGATGAATCGCTGCGGGTGGCTGATGACTTTGGCTCCTTTAATGATTTTTTCTGCCGGAAGTTAAAGCCGGATGCGCGGCCGATTCAGGATGGCTTTGTCTCGCCCGCCGACGGTAAGATCATCGCATTTGAAAGTATTGACCAACTCCGTCAATTCTTTGTCAAAGGCAATCCGTTCACCTTAAAGGATTTTCTGCAAAATGAGGCCCTTGCGGAAAAATACCAGGACGGCTCAATATTTATCATCCGCCTGGCTCCTGACGATTACCACCGATTTCATTTTCCCTCTTCGGGGAATGTCTCGGCTTCTTGTAAGATAAAGGGAAGCTACTTTTCCGTTTCGCCCTATGCCGTCATGGAGAATTTCACAAAAGTCTTTTGTGAAAACAAACGGGAATATTGCACCGTCTCGACCGGTGATATGGGCGATGTCCTTATCAGTCCGGTCGGCGCCACCATGGTCGGCAGCATCATCGAAACCTACCCGCCGAACTCGACCGTCACCAAAGGCGACGAAATGGGCTACTTCACCTTCGGCGGATCCTCAGTATTGCTGCTGACCGAAAAGAACAAAGTGACCATCGACACCGACATCCTGAACAATACCCGAAAAGGCCTGGAAACCACCATCAAAACAGGAGAGACAATCGGCACATTGACCGCAGTGTAATAGTATTGAAATAATTGAGGAGCAGCAATGGAAGATAAGAAGATTACCGAATCCAAAAAGCCGTGGCCGTTTTTATGGAGTAAAATTTCACTCTGCTTAGCTATCACTTCTTGGCTATTGATACTTGTCGGCATTCCAATCACTTTAATATTTAACCTGCCTGAGAGTACTCCGGGCTGCTATTTTGCAGTCAGCCTTAGTATTACGGTTCTACTTTCACTGCTCTGTGCGGGTTGCGCTTTTTTATCGGGAATTACTTCAACACTTGGTTTTATCCTGCATAAAATTGAAACATCCAGCAAAGCAACTGCGTTTGGCGGACTTGGGTGGTCAGCTTTTTATTTCCTCCTTGCATTTTTATTATTCTTTTCCGTCCCTAAATACAACCCGGAACTTGCCTATGAAGTGATATGCAAGTCTAACATAAAAGTCATTGCCTTGGGACTCGATAGGTATCATGAAAATAATACGTCTTGGCCCGACAAAGTTAATTGGTGTGATTTGATTAAGCCTTATACTGAGGAAGAAGACGATAGAATTTTCCGATGCCCAAAAGACAAAACCGGGTCGTGTAGCTATGCGATGAATAAGAATATACCAGCCGATGCAGAGAAACTGCCGGACGATTTGGTGATTTTATTTGAAGCCGCGCCCGGCTGGAACCAAACCGGCGGGCCGGATGACATCATCACCGACCGCCACGGCAAGCCCGGCGCCTATATCGCCTTCGCCGACGGCCGTGCCGAATTCGTCCCCGTCGAAGACATTCCCAACCTGCGATGGACGATTGACAACAGCAGCGTGGAGCGATAGCGACACGACCGGGCACTGTGTGGTTCCGAACGCACCGGGTATCCCGTCCCGGCGCTAGCGCTTTGGGCTGCTGTTCAGGATATTTTCATGCGGAAATTTCGATTTTTCTTCATTTCAGGCCTCCATCTCCGAATTTTTCACTAACTTGCGTTTCAGTGCCGATTAAGGTAGAATGGGCCGTTAAAATCGGGCGGCCGCTGTCGCCCTGCTGAAGACTGAGGACTGAAGACTAAGGACGGAAACTCCATGGAACGAACTGACAATCTAAATATTATTCAATTTAAACCGCTGACCAGCCCGGAAGAGATGAAAAAAGACCTGCCGGAAACGGAGGCCGCGGCGCATATTGTCGCCCAGTCGCGGATCGAAGTGCAAAACATCCTCCGCGGCGAAGATTCCCGCCGGATGGTCATCGTCGGACCTTGCAGCCTGCATGATTCCGACGCGGCGCTCGACTACGCAAGACGCCTGAAAAAGGTGCAGAAGGCCGTAGAAGACCGTCTGCTGATCATCATGCGGGCTTATTTTGAAAAACCCCGCACCACGTTGGGCTGGAAGGGCATGCTGTACGACCCGCACCTGGATTTGTCCTATGATATCGACTTCGGCATCCGTCAGAGTCGGCAGATTCTGATCGACATCGCCGAGATCGGCCTGGCCACGGCGACCGAATTTCTCGACCCCATCGTGCCGCAGTATCTGGCAGACTTGATTACCTGGGCCGCCATCGGCGCCCGCACGACTGAGTCGCAGATTCACCGGCAGATGGCCAGCGGTCTGTCGATGCCCATCGGCTTCAAAAACGCTACCGACGGCAATCTCAATGTCGCGATGGATGCAATCAAGGCCTCGTCGAATCCGCACTCATTCCTCGGCATCGACCACCAGGGCAAGGTCATCATCGCGGAAACCAAGGGCAACAAGTACGGCCACCTCGTCATGCGCGGCGGCACACGCGGCCCGAACTTTGCCAGCGAATATGTCGCGTTCGCCGAAATCCTGCTGCAAAAACAGCATGTGCCCAACGGCATGATCATCGACTGCAGCCACGCCAACTCACACAAGAATCACAAGCGCCAGCGTGAAGCACTGTTCGATATCGCCGACCAGATCAGTGCGGGCAATCAATCGATTTCCGGCGTCATGCTCGAAAGCTTTATCGAAGAGGGCAGCCAGAGTATCGGTGCTCCCGGCGGGCTGAAATACGGCCGGTCGCTGACCGATAAATGCATTGGCTGGGACGAAACCGAAGAACTGATCCGCTATATGGCAGAGGCGGTAGATAATACCCTCACCTGACAGCTGGCGGCGGAAAACGAAAACCGTAATGGAATACCATATTTGAAAAGGAGTGCGACCATGAAACACATGAAAATCACAAAGACCGCTGTATTACTGGCAACCGCCAGCCTGTTGACTCTTGGCACAATCGGATGCAATTGCTCAAACGACCTGAAGGCCTGCCAACAGCAAAACGAGGCATTGGCCCAGCAGGTATCCGAGTTGGAATATCAGTTGCAGTTAGCCGACCAGGCCGCGGTACAAGCGCCTGTCGCAGCAGCCCCGACATTCACCGAAGCCACCTACCTGGTCGTGCAGGGCGACACCCTCTGGAGCATCGCCGCAAAACAGCTCGGCGACGGCAAACGCTACAAAGAAATCCTTGCCCTCAACCCACAACTGACGCAAAACACCCCGCTGACCATCGGAACAAAACTAAAAATCCCCGCTCAATAATGTCCTCAAAGACAGTTGGCGATTAGAACCACGAATGAACACTGATGAACACGAATTATGTTAAAAGAAGCTGCGATTCAAATTTAAATCCGTAATAGAGGAAAGTAATAAGAAAGTACATTGTCTCTTACCCTTCATTTATATTAGTGTTTATTCGTGTCCATCCGTGGTTCAAAAAAGTATGAAAGATTACAAGCTTCAACTCGTTGATTCGCATACAGCGCCTTGGCAGCCGTCGCAAGGCAGTGACCGGCAGATTGTTGTGCTCATGAGCGGCGGTGTGGACAGCAGCGTTACAGCTCACCTGCTGCGAGAGCAGGGTTGGGATGTGCTTGGCGTGACCATGCGGATTCCTGTTGCCTGCAAAACTGACAGCCGCGGCTGTTGCGGCGCTGACGCCGCCTATGTCTGTGCCCAGATGAACATCCCGCATTATTTTGTCGATGTCACCGAGGCGTTTAACGAGATGGTGATCGACCGCTTTCGCGCCAATTACCGCCGGGGATTTACGCCGAACCCATGCGTGGACTGCAACACGTTCTTGAAATTCATGCTGATCTGGGATTTAGTCGAGGCTGAACTTGGCATCCAACATCTGGCAACCGGCCACTACGCCGAAGTTGCCAATGGCCACCTTCGCCGCGGCCGCAACCATGCCAAAGACCAGAGCTATTTTCTCTACGGCATCCCGCACGATCGCCTGCCTTGCTTCCACCTTCCGCTGGCACATTTGAAAAAAGAAGAAGTTCGAGCCATCGCCGCCGAGATCGGACTCGGCGTCGCCGACAAACCCGAAAGCATGGAACTGTGCTTTGCCGGCGAAGGCGACTACCGCGATGCGCTGGACCACGGCGAAAAACCCGGCGACCTGCTCGACATGGCCGGCAGCGTCATCGGCACGCACAAGGGAATCGCCCACTATACACTCGGCCAGCGGCGCGGCCTGGGCTACGCCGCCGGCGAGCCGCGATATGTAGCAAAAATTGATGCCGAGACCAACACGGTATCACTCGGCACCAAGGATGAAGTTCATCATGCCATCGTCCACGCAGACGACTTGAACATTTTAATTCCCGAGCAGATGCAAACCGGCGCGAAATTGAGCGGTAAACTCCGCTCCTATGGCACACCCACGCAGCCGTGCGAAATTCTCAAGTGCTCCAACGCCGCCGTCACGGTCAAATTCAACCAAAAACAATTCGCCCCAAGCCCCGGCCAAAAACTCGTCCTCTACAACGATAACGACGAAGTCGTCGCCGGCGGAACCATCACCGCCTTCGAGTAAATCGTCCATCGTCATCTTGTCTCGCCATAGCCTATGGCGACGGCGGATCGTCGATCAACAATCCTTCGGGTCCGCCTTTCCGCAGACCAGCCATTCCTCAGCTAACATCGACAGGTCAATCAAGTTCACCTTGCAGTCATTATTCAGATCGCTCTTCGGCGGGTCGCTGCACTCGCCCTGCGTAATCAGCAGATCGTAATCGCCCACTTCCCCGTTAAAGCCCGCCACGCGAATATAATACGTCTTGCCCTTGACCACATCCATCACAATGCGCGAATGGGGATTATACAAACTGTAATCATCATTACACGCAAGCTCCACACTGCCGCACGCCTCAAACACACTCAGCACCGTATCAAACGTACTGCCGTCGGTACTGATCGTCACCGTCCCGCCCCGAGAAGGAATATACCGATTCCAAACATCAATCGTATCATTATAAGCACACCCGCTAATATCCGTCCCGCTCGCATTATCCGTCTTGCCATAATAAGGTTTGTTCTCAGCCAAATAATGCCCGCTCTCACATGTATCCGAAGTACGAAAAAGCCGGGAGTCGAAAAATGCCCGGTATATATCCTTGTCACCCTGTCGCTCGTCTGTCCAAACAATAGAATCGCCGCTCATATCACAACCGTATTGATGATTGCCTTCGGTACAGACGGCAAATTCGGTTTGACTGCTGAGGTCATAGCCATAAATGTCTGTGTTTCCGTCACGATCATCTGTCCAGGTAATCAGAGCCCCACTGACAGAAGGAGCACTTTGTTCGCCGGTATGGGTACAGACAGCAAACTCGGCATGGGTACTTAAATCATAACCGTAAATATCACCGTTTCCATGACGGAAATCCTGCCAGACAACGATATCACCATCAACAGCAGGAGACAATTGTTCACTGCTGTGAAGACACACTGAAAATTCTGTTTTCGATTTCAGGTCATAGCCGTAAATGTCCTCGTTCTCATTGCGGCTATCTTTCCAGACAATAATGTCGCCGCTGACAGATGCATCAGCTTGATCATCTGTCTGGTCACACACTACAAATTCCTCCTGTGTACTCAGATCATAGCCGTAGATGTCATGATTGCCATGACGCAAATCCGTCCAGACGACGATATCACCGCTAATGGCGGGATCAAACTGACTGCCGTCATCTCGCACGCAAATTTCAAATTCAGTTTGAGTTTCTAAATCAAACCCATAGATATCCCAGAAAAGTCCATTACGGCCATCGTACCAGACAACAACATCACCACTGATATCAGGGGCATATTGATGACTGTTTTGTTTGCAAATTTCAAATTTTGTTTTGCTGTTGATGTCATAGCCGTAAATGTCACTATTACCGTAACTGTCATCCTGCCATACAATGATATTGTCGCTGATGGAAGATTTTTCCTGCTGGTCACCTTGAATCCCAACCAGAAATTCTGTTTGAGTATTCAAATTATAACCATGAGTGAAATATTGTCCGCTGCGGTACTGTTCCTGCCAATGTACAATGCCATCACTTATGACAGGAAATAATTGCTCACTGCTTCGATTGCAGATGACAAACTCCGTATCGGTCAATAGATTATAGCCGTAAATATCATAATTACCATTTCGAGTGTCCCTCCAGATAACAATATCCCCCTCAAGTGCAAGCTCTTCTTGTTCACTCTCATGTGTACAGATCTCAAATTCACTTTGTGTCGTTAGATTATAACCATAAATATCAAAATTATAGTTACGCAAATCTAGCCAGACAATGATATCCTCATGAATCACAGGTTTAACTTGATAAAGTTCTGAACTAACAACAAACTCTGTTTGTGTTGTCAAATCATAACCGTAAATATTAGCATACCCGCCACTGCGATAATCTTCCCAGACAACAATGTTACCGCTGACAGAGGGATTATTCTGAGAACCATTTTGTACGCAAACAGAAAATTCAGTTTGAGTATCAAGATTATAACCGTAAATATCTCCGTTTCCATTACGATTGTCCCGCCAGATCACGATATCACCGCTAATAGAGGGAGTGTCCTGAGTTGATTCTTGAGTGCAAATAGCAAATTCGGTTCGGGTTCTTAAGTCATAACCATAAATGTCCCCGTTTCCATTACGATAGTCTCGCCAGACAACGACATCACCACTGATCACAGGTGCATCTTGACTGTGTTCTTCCACGCAAACGGAAAATTCGGTTTGACTGCTTTGATCAAAACCATAAATATCGTTATTGCCGTTACGAGCATCTCGCCATACAACGACATCCCCACTGACAGCATACTCATATTGACGAATAAGCTCCGTGTGGACAGGATATTCGCTTATGGGAGTTGCCCACACCCCCGGAGTACTCAATAATACAATCATTACCATTAATATAAATGCGTTTCTCATGACTGTCCTCCTGTCAAAAGGTTCCTTCGGTTGTCTTCCTATTGTATTTATAGGGCGTGAAAAGGCGGTTTTCCAGCTTTTTAGACATTGGACAGTTAGAATACGAGACAATTGTTAAGATAGGGTCCGCGATACTGGAACAAAAAGGGGATATTTACAGAGAAACCACCTATTTTAAAAAAATGCGGGATTTTTCAAAAGAAAACAAGCATAGACAGTCGGCATGTGAACATTCCGTCGAAATCGAGCCCAAAAACGACTCTTTTTCAGACAGGATTGACGGGATAAACAGGATAAATTTTTACCGCCGAGGATACCGAAGATACTGAAAAATAAAAAGCCCTGCTCTTGAAATGTCAGGAACAGGGCTTTTAAAAATCTGAGAAATCAGCGGAATCTGTGGTTGCGATTACTTCTCCCACTGGTGGGATTTGACGCATTCGAGGATTTTTTCGGCGCATTCGAGTGCCGCCAGCCCTTCGGCACCGGTCACTTCGGGGCGTCCCTCTTTGTTGATAATGGCATTGAGGAACGCTTCCTGCTCAACCTTAAGCGGTTCGGCGTCTTCAATCGCCAATTGCTCGATATGCAGCAGGTCCGGCCAGTTGACCGTCGTAAAGTCAAAATCCTGAGCCTCCTGGTGCTCGCGAATCCACTTGACCAGGTCGATGTTTTTGTCCGCTTGGATCACGATGCCGTCCTTGCGGAAAAAGTCCAGCGACAGATACGCCTGCCGGCTGAAGACGCGCACCTTACGCTCGGTCTTGAGCGCCAGCCGGGACGCGGTCACATTGGCGATACAGCCGTTCTCGAAAAAGATGCGGGCATTGCAGACATCTTCTTCATCAGCAATCACGTTCACACCGGCGGCATCGACCCGCTTGACCGGGCTGTTCGCCAGCGACAGGATAATATCGATATCGTGAATCATCACATCCAGCACCACGCCGATATCCATCGACCGGAACGGGTACGGGCTGACGCGGTTGGCCTCGATAAACATCGGCTCAATATGCAGCCGCTTCATCGCCTGCACGACCGGGTTGCACCGCTCGGAATGGCCGACAGCGACAATCGTATCATTCGCGGCGGCCACATCCACAATCTCCTGGCCCTGTGCCACGGTCGAGGCCAGCGGCTTTTCGATCAACACGGGAATCTTGTTCTTCAGCAGCAGCGTCGCCACTTCGTGATGCGCCACGGTCGGCGCCGAAATTGTCACCGCATCGACCTTGCCGATCAACTCGGCCGGGTCGGTATACGCCGGGCAGTCATATTTGTCAGCCAGCGCCTGGGCTCGTTCGAGGTCACTATCCACTACGGCTGTCAACTCAGCGTTATCCAGCTTGCCGTAAACCTTGGCGTGAATTTTTCCCATCTTGCCGGCGCCGACGATTGCGGTACGAAGTTTGGTCATGATATTGATTCCTGTATTAAGCTGTCGCTGTTGATAAACGAAACCGCGGACTATGCGGATGTTCACAAATTAAAACTTTATTCTCTGTGCAGTTCGAGATAGCGGCCGAAACGCTGCTTGCTGCTCTTGACCAGTGACTCGGCCATCGCCTTTACTGCCTCGCAGACGTCTTCGCGAGCGGCCATTTCTTCGGCCCGTTCAAGCACCGGGCCGTCCTGTCGCCAGATATATTTGTACGCTTCGAAAACCTTTTGCTGGTCATCGCCCGACAAACCTGCACGCGTCAGGCCGCGTTTGTTGATCGCGCGAATCTCCAGCGGGTAGTGGCCGCTGACAATTACAAACGGTGGCACGTCATGGCCGATCCCCGCCATCCCCGCGGCATAGCACCACTTGCCAATCGTCACAAACTGGTGAACTGCCACCATACCGCTCAGCCAGGCCCCGGTTTCCACTTTGCAGTGGCCGGCCAGCTGCGTGGCATTGCTAATCACAATCTTATCTTCCAGCACACAGTCATGACCGAGATGGACGTTAATCATCAGCAGGTTGTTACTGCCGACAATCGTATCACCATCCGGATACATGCTCGGATGAATCGTCACAAACTCGCGAATCATATTATTGTCGCCGATGCTCAGGCCGCCGATCTTGGTATTGTCATCGAGGCCCAGAATCTGGGGCGGGCGGCCGATCACGGCCCCGGCAAAGATGCGGTTCTTTTTGCCGATCCTGGTATTTTTGCCAATCACCACATGCGCATCCAGCACCGTGTTGTCGCCGATAACACACCCTTCATCGACAACCGTATAAGGACCGACGGTTACGTTCGATCCTAACTGTGCACTCGATGCAATGACTGCGGTGGGATGGATCTTGTCACTCATAACGTTATTGTACCTCCGAACTCAATTATCTTTCTCGCCGTCGTCTCTGCCGGCGTTACAGTTCATCATCCACTAACATAAATTTCAATTGCGCTTCGGCGACCACGTCGCCCGCCACCATCGCCATACAGTTACATTTGGCGGCACGGCTGCGCACCTTGTCGGCTTTGGCAATCAACATCAACTGATCACCGGGCACGACGGACTTTCGTATTTTGACCGCGTCCATCGTCAGCAGAACCGCGAGTTTGCCGGTATGTTCCAGCTTCTGGGCAAACAGAAGCCCGCACACCTGCGCCAACGCCTCGACAATCAGCACACCCGGCATCACCGGCGTCGCGGGGAAGTGTCCCTGGAAAAACTGCTCGTTAATGGTCACGTTTTTAATCGCTTTAATGCGGCGGTCACCCTCGATTTCCACCACCCGGTCCACCAGCAAAAACGGGTATCGGTGCGGCAGAATCCGCTGAATCCGTTTTATATCCAGCTCAACTTCAGGGGCAGCACCTTTTTTATCAGCCGCCGCGCCGTTTTCAACCAGCTTCTTGACAAGCTGCTGATTAAGGGCATGGCCGGATTTATAGGCGACAATCCGCCCGACCACCGGACGGCCCGCCAATTTCAAATCGCCAATCAGATCAACAATCTTGTGACGCACACATTCATCGGGAAAACGAAAAGTATTTTTGATCGGCCCGTCAGAGTTTATAACCAATATGTCCTTTGGCCCCAGATGCGTACAAATTCCCGCCGCCTGCATCTGTCGAGCTTCCGCCTCCAGTGCAAACGTTCGTGCTTTTGACAAATTCTGAGCATAGCCGTTGGTCGTCAAGTCACACGAATAAACCTGCCGCCCGATGCCGGTATGCTCGGTATAGTCCAGGTCATAGGTGATCGTCAGCAGTTCACCGCCGGTCGGCAGTGCGTGAATCGACGCGTCGCCGTCGGTCAGGCTCATCGGCTCAGTAATCACCAATGGATTCTGCACGGCGTCCTGCGTTTGCACGCCGCATTTTTGCAGTGCTTTAAAATACTCGTCACTGCTGCCTTCAAAACCCGGCAGCTCACCGGCATCCAGCTCGATCACCAGGTTATCAATATCCATCGCGTGAATGGCCGCCAGGCAATGTTCCGGCGTCTCCACCGCCGCAGCGCCCTTTTGAACCGCCGAACGACGGTCGCGCGGAGCGATGTTCTCCGGAACCACCTCAATCGAAGCCGGCGGCTCCATATCCGTGCGCACAAACACCACGCCGGTATCCGGACCGGCCGGCTTAAAGACCACCTTCACATCACAGCCGCTGAACAGTCCCTTGCCGGACAGCTTGCCTTCAGATTGTATCGTCTTTTGCGGCTTCAAGTGCATTCACTTTCTTAGTCAGTTTCTTTAGTTCTCTCGACATCTCCGGCAACCGCTGATAGACACTCATGCATCGCATTTCGTGTGTCATCTCCTGCGGGATTGCACCCAGCAATTTCTGACCGGGCGGCACATCCCGCGTCGCCGCGGTTTGTTTTCCCATGATTGCGCCGTCACCAATCTTAATATTATCCACCGCGCCGGCAGCCCCGGCAAAGATAACGCCATTGCCGATTTCCGTACTGCCGGCAATTCCGGTTTGACCGGCCAGCAGGCAGCACTTTCCTATCTGTACATTATGGGCCACCTGCACCAAATTGTCAATCTTGGTTCCGGCGCCGACAACGGTATTACCGAATTTGGCCCGATCCACACAGCTGTTGGCGCCGATTTCGACACCGTCCTCTAAAATGACGCCGCCGTTATGCGGAATCAGCTGATGCCGGCCATCGATAAAGGAATAGCCAAACCCCGTTGAGCCAATCGTCGTATTAGCATGAATAACACAGCCATTGCCAATCTGACAATTGTGATATACTACGACATTACTGTCCAGCCGGCACCCGGCGCCAATTGTCGAGTTTTCCCCCACCGAACAGCCCGGCCCAATCACGGTGCCGGCTCCAATTGTCACACTATGACCAATATAAGCATTGGGGCCGACTGCCGCAGTTGCATCCACCTGCGCATCCGGCTCGACAACTGCCGTCGGATGAATGCCCTCAAATGACTTGAGCGGCGGCGCAAACATCTGCATGATCGCAATCAAGGCGCGATCCACGTTATCAACCACTAATTGCGGTCGATCAAAACCGTCAACTTTTGCTCCGGTCATTACTGCCGCGGCTTTGGTTTCCTCAAGGCGTTTGGCAAATTTTGACGATGATAGAAAACACACCTCATCCGGACCGGCATCCTGAATAGTATTAATGCCGCAAATGACCCCTGCACCGTCGCCAATAAGTTCGGCGCCAATTCTCCCGGCTAATTCTGCCGTGGTCAGCTTCAGTTGTCTTGATGGTTGTGTCATGAAATTGTCTTTGTCGTCAGCGGCACATTCTTGTTTACTTCGACGCGTCCAGGGCTGTAAGCACTTCATCAGTAATATCGTACTGCGGACGGTGATATAAAACCTTCTTGGTTTTAATCGTCAGCATGAAGTCCCGCAGACTCGGCGCCGGCACGCTCAGATCTTCACTGGAAATAACAATGTCCAGACCCTTTTTCTTGGCAACGTCGTCAATCACCACCAGAAGCTTTTTGTACAGTGACTCAGTCCACATGTGCATTTCTTCGGTCACGATCTCCTGATACGATGCGTCTTTGGATTCCAGGATCGCTTTCTTTTCGATAAACTCTTTAGTCAACTTGCGGCGGTCTTCGCTGCCCGGCTCACGCAGTTTAATGCTTTCAGTCAGGGCAGCCAGATCCTTTTCCATTGCTTTGAACTCAGCCTGCATGACTTCCCGTTCGGCCTGCATCTTGGCCTGCCACTGCTTATGTTTCTGGCTGGTTTCCAGCACCTTCGTCACATTAACAATCCCGATCTTGGCGGGCGCAACCGCTGATTCGGCTTCCAGCCGGCCATGCTGATAGGCGCCCATCATAATCATCATTCCAATAACCGCAATCAACATTGTCGATTTTACATTTTTCATAAAAATATCCTTTCGTTTGTTGAGAATCGTCCTTGTACTTTAGAATAACGCACCGACCGAAAAACTGAAGGCCTGCGTTTCGTCTTTCTCATCTTTCATCAGCGGCGTTGCCAGTTCAAACCGCATCGGTACCGGGCCGAAAAACTGCGGAATCATAATCTGCACACCCGTTCCAATCGAAGCGCGAACACCGCCTTCATCGATCACGCCGACATCGGCAAAGAACAGCGCCGAAAATGTCTCACTGCCAAGCGGTACGGCAATTTCAGAGTTGCCGACGACGGCCCAGTCACTGCCGATCGGGTCATCATCAACACCGCCGCGGTCACTGATACCGCGATATTCAAAACCACGCATTGAACCGTTGCCGCCAACGTAAAACTTTTCAAACGGCGGCGCATCACCAATCACCGTTCCGGCAAACAACTTGGTTTCCAGGACTGTTTTATTCTCCGCCAGATCTTCATACAATGTCTTATACCAGCGTTGTGTCGCCGACAGAATCCCGAATGTGTGATCGCCGAAAAGCTGCTCGTAACCGGCGTCAAAGTTGTAACCCCGACTGGGACGATATCGGCTGTCGGTTGTATCCTTGCGAATATAAAACCGCGTTCCAAATAGATAGTTTCCGCCTTCGACATCAAAAATCTCCGACGGCGCCGTCAGGTCCAAATCATCAATATCCACGTTTTCCGCGCGGAACGTGACACCGCGTCGCCATTTGCTGGGATAGCGTTTTTCAAAACCCAGCTTGGCCGCCAGGCGTGATTCATCCCAGGATTCACGTTCACGCTCATAACTCGAGCCGCTGACATTCAGCGACACCGGCATATCATACAGATACGGCTCGGTAAAGCTGACCAGATAAGTGCTGACCTCGGTGCCGGGACTGAGCGAAATCCTGAACCGCTGGCCGGCGCCGCGAAACGCCTTGCCGGTAAACAGTTCACCCCAACTCTCCGGCGTATCGGTAATATCAAAGTTGCGCTGGTCCAGTGAAATCGTTCCCATCAATCCGCTGTCACTGGAGACCCCGGCGCCTAACATGACCGAACCGGTCTGACCTTCTTTAATCGTCACTAACGCATCGCGTGTCGTTTCCGCATCACCGGTCGGATAAATTACCGTCGATTCGGTCACCACGGTCTGGCGAACGATGCGTTCCAGTTCACCCTCACCGTTTCCGCGTGCTACGTCGGCATTGTACCACGCCCCCGGCGTAAACCCTTCCTCATCAAGCACCCGACGAATCGCGTGATCCTGAATCGTCGTGTTACCGGTGATCATTACTTCACCAATCCGATATCGCTTGCCTTCGGTGATCTCAAACTCGATCTTCACCCGTGCATTCGGCAGCATCGTCCGATGGGACACCACCTGAGCCTCCACGAATCCTTCCCGGCCGTAAGCAGCTAAGATCTTTTTCGTGTCATACTCGGCCCATGCCTCGCTGAACAGGTAATCAGTTCGCAATTTCAAGTCTTTCTGCAAGGTCGCGTCATCATGATACGTATTGCCGGTAAACTGAATCGAGTCCACTTTATAGGCCGGCCCCTCGGCAACCGTAAAGGTCACCGTTGCCTTGGTTTTCTTTTCATTAAATGAAACATCGCTGCTGACCTGCGCATCAAGGAAAGAACGTTTTTGTAGGATTTCCAGCAGTGTCTGAGTGTCGGCTTCCACCTGCTCAGGACTGTAAAAGACCTTAAAGAAAACAAACTTGCGTTTCTTGGTTTTGATCGCTTTCAGCAGTTCCTTGCTCTCAATTGAATCATTGCCGATAAAGTTGACTTTATGAATTCGCGTGCGGGCATTTTCCTGAATATGATAAGCGACTTGCCCCAGCATCGCGCTGCCTTCATCAACCGTAACGACTGCCCAGGGATATCCCTTCTCGTGATACTGTTCGGTCAGCGCATCCACGCCGGCACGCACGGCAAACAAATCCAGATAATCGCCCCGTTTGTAGGACAGCGCCTTCAGCAGCAGTCCGTCTTTGAGCTTCTTGTTACCTTTGAAGGAAATTGACCGCACCAGGTTCCGCTCAACGACCACAAACGTCAACACGACTTTATCGTCAACAATCTGCGTGTTGTAATAGGACGACTCAACCGCATCCAGTTTGGCGATCCGTCCGATGTCTTCGGCCACGTCTTTCGCATTGAATGTCCGGCCCGGACGTGACTGCACCACAGCAATCACTTGTGCCCGCGTCAGCGTGACATTACCGGTGATCTTCACATCCTGAATAACCCGACCGTCCGGCGCATCAACGGCAAATGCCGTCACCCCGCCGGCCATCCAAATGGCCAGCATTACCCAAAAAACGCTTTTGAAACCCTGCATCTTCATCTCCTTATGAAATGTGATTGATCTCACACAAACGGATCCGGCACATGACTGCATGTTTTAAACCGGGTCGTCTTATCGTCAAATACGAACTCAACCGTGCCGCATGGCCCGTTTCGCTGCTTGGCGATGATCACTTCGGCAATATTGGCCTTGGGATCATCAAAATCATAGTCCGGATCGCCGCGGTGATAGTAGGCTTCACGATGCAGCAGCATGATCACGTCCGCATCCTGCTCAATCGATCCGCTTTCACGCAGATCACTCATGCGGGGCCGGTGTCCTTCACGTCCTTCGGCACCACGATTCAACTGGCTCAGCACGATCACCGGCACGTCCAGTTCACGAGCCAATGCTTTCAAATAACGCGAAATGGTACTGATTTCCTGCTGACGCGATTCAACCCGTGTCCCAAGGCTCATCAACTGCATATAATCAATAAAGACCACCTGAATATCGTGCTTGCTTTTCAACCGTCGGCACTTGGCTCGAATCGACAACGGCGTCAATCCCGGCGTATCGTCAATAAATATCGGAGTATCATGCAGCTTACCGCAAACCTCTGCCAACTGAGCATATTCCTCGGTGGTAATCTGACCGCGTCGAATTTTCTGCGAATCAACACCGCTCTGGCTGCTCAAGAAACGCTCCACCAACTGGTGTTTACCCATTTCGAGTGAAAAAATAGCCGTTGGAATATTCTGAGTAATACTGATATTTTCCTGCAGGTTCAGTGCAAACGTAGTCTTACCCATACTGGGACGGCCGGCAACGATAATCATCTCCCCACCGTGCAGTCCACACAGCATGTTGTCCAGTTCCAGGTAATCAGTCGGCACCCCCGTCACATCCGAGTGGCTGTTTCGGCGAAAATCGATATCCTCCAGAACCGATGTTACTAAATCCTTCACCGGTTCGGCACTGCCCTTGATCTGCTGCTCTGTAACCGCGAATATCTTCTTTTCGGCCTCATCCAGCTTGCCGCCGACTTCGCCGCCCTCTTCACAGGCCTCATGCAGAATTTCACCGCATGTGCGCGCCAAATCGCGCAACATCGCCTTTTCCTTGACGATCTTGGAGTAATATTCGCTGCTGGCCGCTGACGGTACCGACTCGATGACCCGCACCAGGTAGTCAACACCGCCAACCGCGTCGAGGCTTTTTCGCTTTTTCAGCTCATCACGCAGTAGAACCAGGTCAATATCGCTGTTTCGCTCATATAACGAAAGCACCGCCTCAAAAATAATGCGGTGCTCTGTGAGTGAAAAGGCCGGTGCCTGGATATGCTCAATGACATCGCCAATGCACTCCCGATCCAGCAACATGGACCCTAAGACGGCAGCTTCCGCTTCCGGCGAGGCGGGCATTTGCCGCCCGGCCAAAAGCTGCTGCAAATCAGCGTCCGTCCAACTACTGCTGTTCTGTGGTTGTTTCTTCTTCGCTTGCGTCAACCGTTTCGTCCTGAACTGTCTCGTCCTGAGATTCTGCCTGAGGTTCATCCTCCGACACGACAACGACCTTAACGGCAGCCGTCAGATCAACGGCAACCTTCAGCGTCACGTCATGCGTGCCAAGTTCTTTGATGTGGCCGCCGGGCAATTGAACCATAGCATCCTTGATTTCAAAGCCCTGCAAACGCAGATTCTCAGCGATATCGCGAGCCGTCACCGAACCAAACAGATGACCCTGCTCGTTGGCCTTGCCGGCCAGAACCACTTCAGCGCCTTCGACGCCTTCGACAACCTGTTCCAGACGCTCACGTTCCAGTTTACGCACTTCTGCACGGCGAGCTTTCTCTTCGGCCAGCGATTGAATATTTCGTTCTGTCGGAACAATCGCCAATCCCTGCGGCAGCAAATAGTTGCGGGCGTATCCGTCTTTGACGTTGACAATATCACCCAGCCAACCCAGCTTTTCCACATCTTCACATAAAAGTAACTTCATTATAGTCTGTCTCCATAGATTTTCTACACAATTCGCTTAAATGTCGTAAGTTCTTAAACAGAAAAGCCTTAAAACGCATTAGGTGGCGTACGGCAGCAGGGCCATATAGCGGGCGCGCTTGATTGCTGTTTTGACCTTACGCTGACAGCCGGCACAGTTGCCGCTGCGTTTGCGAGAAAAGATCTTCCCGCGGTTGGTCAGCAGCTTCTGCAGGACGTCGATGTCCTTATAGTCGACATACTTCGTACCTTCCCGGCAGAAACGACATTGTGTTTGTTCGCGAATCGTCAAATTCGTTTTCTTTTTCCGACGTTTGTTCATTTGTTTGGGTCTTGGCATATTATTTTTCCTGCTTTATTGATAAGTCATCATTCAGTTTTTCGTGTATTCTATCCCGCTCGGACCGACCGATACGGGCTAAAAGGGGATATCGTCATCCATCCCGCCGCCGTATGGCGCTTCGGCCGGCGGAGAGTTCTGGAAACCACCGGCTGCCTGCGATGCACCGCCGCCGCCCTGGTTGCCTCCGCCACCACCGCCGCGGCCGATAAACTCAAAGTTTTCGACAAAAACGCGGAGTTTGGAGCGTTTGCTGCCATCTTGGCCCTGCCAACTGTCAAATTTCAGCCGGCCCTCGACAAAAATGGGCTCACCCTTTTTAAAGTATTTATTCACCGTTTCGGCACGTTTTCCAAACATCTGGCAATCGACAAAGCAAACATCCTCTGCCATGGTGCCGTCCTGCTTTTTATATCTGCGGCTGACCGCCAGGCCAAACTCCACAACCGGGGTCTGGCTGGGCAAATAGGACAGCTGCGGATCGCGCGTCATATTTCCCATCAACAGTACCTTGTTCAAGCTTGCCATGATTCAATCCTTTCTCAGGAAGTTACACCTTCGGTTTATACGCGTCTGCCGAACCGGACGTTACGCGGTTTCTTCCGGAGCGTCGGTTGCTTCTGCCTGCTCAGCAGCCGGTGCTTCAGCCGGTGCTTCAGCCGGAGCCTCTGCGGCAACTTCATCGGCTGCGGGCGCTTCGGCTTCTTCTGCCTTCGGAGCCTCTGCGGCGGCAACAGCTTCCAGCGGAGTCAGTTTGGCCAGATCCTTTTCGCTCATCCGGTCGGTCCGCAGAATCAGAACACGAATCAGCAGTTCAGAAAGCTGAACGTCTCTCTCAATGCTTGAAAGCTTGCTGGTATCACAGTTAAAATATGTCAGGATGTAAGTACCGCGGGTTTTATGGTTAATTTCATACGACATGCGACGGTCATCCCATTTCTTTAACGAGACAACTTCTGCACCGGCACGATCCAGAACACGCTGGATTTCATCAAGCACTTTTTGCCAGTCCGCGGCGGCAACGCCGGAATCGACCAGGAACATGCCTTCATAAAGTCTATTTACTGCTGTTTCCAAGGTTAATACCTCCCGATATTTAAAGATTACTTGTTCTTTGTTAATTTCGTTTTCGTCCGTACGCACCCGGCGTTTGGATCGTTTGATACATTCTTATCTGAACGCTATTGAGCCGCTTCATTTTTGGCGTTGTATCGCGTCATCGTCATTTCAACGCCGTTGTCAACCCAATACAAAATCGCCTCAACCGATGTCTGTATTGCCTTATCAATCACGTCGCGTTCATCCGATGAAAATCGACTTAGCACATAGTCAGCCGCGTCACGTTGGCCGCTGTCGCCGATGCCCACTCGCAATCGCGGGTACTCGCTGGTTCCCAGGTGCGACTGGATATCTTTCAGGCCGTTA
>JANQGW010000105.1 GCA_028282905.1 Sedimentisphaerales bacterium
TCGTCGATTTCAAGGTATTTCCTGCATGCAGGAAATACCTTGAGGTGTCAACCACTAACCATCCCTAACTGTCCCATTTGACGCTGGGACAGAACACATTCACAGTTTGTGTACAGTACAATTACTGACGACAAGAGAGGAAGTTTGTACTTGCCCTCGGAGGAAGGAAGTATATTAACAATAGCTATAACACCCGACATGAAACAGCAAGCACGCAGAATATTGACAGATGTATTCAATATAAGAATGGAAACTCTTTTTCCAGATATTGATGGATTCTGTGATGCTAACTCATGTAAAATTGATGAAAATGAAATGTGGCGATGGTAAATACGATTGTTAGTTGTTGGATAGTCGCTTGTAAAGAATTAATTGATAGAAATTTTATATTTTCCTGCAGAATAACTCTATTTTATCAGAAGCAATTAAAAGAAGGGATCGTAAATGAGTAAGATAGTTTCATTAGGTTCAGCAATTGCTGCGAAGAAGGCGTTAGAGAATATAGTTGATGATCTATATTTTTATAGCAAAGGGAATATAAAGAGAAAAATCGGTAAATGGAAAACTACCAAGAAAATTGACACCTTATATAAAAATATTAGAAGTATTAGGAAAGTGAAAACGATTATTCAACTTGAGAAAGAAGTTGATCTTACTAAGTTTTATTATCCCTCAAAAGTGAAGAGTGGCAATGAATTGTTGATAATTAATGAAATTGATGATTTTCCATATAAAGGCAATATTGTTCTTAGAGGGATAATTGGTCAGGGAAAATCGATATTTTTTCGTTATCTTACATGTCGTGAATTGACAAAAGGTGTCGCTATTCCATTATTCATAGAATTGAGAAAACTCAAGAAAGAATTATCATTAATAGATAATATTTTGAGGGAGATTGACACATATGGATTGAATGTAGATGAAGAACTATTCGATTTCCTTTCGAGTCAGGGTAAATTGATCATATTCTTTGATGCTTTTGATGAAGTTGCAGATGATATTCGTCAAGATGTTATAGTAGATATTGAAAACCTATGTAAAAAATATGAAAAGTTGCGTATTTTTGTGTCTACACGACCAAATAGTGGAATCGAGACTTCCCCTTTCTTTCGAGTTTTTGATTTGAGTCATCTTATAGGTGATGAATACGAAGCAGTTATTTCGAAGATGTCGCATAATGATGAAATTGCCTCAAAGCTATGCAAATCCGTTGAAAAAACAGGTGTTGCAAGCCTTCTAAATACACCTTTAATGGTTGCCTTGCTGTTATTTAGATTTCGTATAGATCAAACAATTCCGGAAAACACAAAAGCTTTTTACGATGAATTATTTATGCTTATGATCAGGAGGCATGATAAGTCTAAAGGGGGATTTATGCGTCCTAGAAAATCAGAGATGAGCGACTTCGAAATGCTATCTTCATTCAATGCGGTCTCTTTTTATACAAGAACAGAAAAAACAGGGGTTTTTACATCAAAAGAATTTGTAGATTATAGCAAGAAGGCTTTGGATATGCTCTCCCTAGATAAGAGAAAAGCAGAGGATTTCTGCATGGATGTTATCGATAATACCTGCCTAATCTTAGAAGAAGGAGGGGAGTGTAGATATATTCATAAAAGTGTTCAGGAATTTCATGCAGCATGTTTTGTGAGGGAACTACCAGAACAATCCGGACAGACATTTTATATGAAAATGTTAACTGAGTGGAGGAAATGGGAACAAGAATTATATTTCTTGTCTTTAATTGATGAGTATAGATATGTCAAATATTTCGAAATTCCTGATATTGTAGAAGTGACAAAAAAATTGAATATTAATATTGGTGCAGAAAATGTTGTTGATCTGAAAATAGTTCAAGATTTTGTATCTGACAAAAGAGTTACTTTTGAAGAGACGTCTAGGAAGCCAAATTCAGTCACTACGTCTCATGTTAATAGTAAGCACTATTCTTATTATAAATTGCTTAATCGTGTTTTTGTTGATTATTTGTTTTCAATTAGTTTTACAAAACCTGCTAAAGAGAGTGGAGTTGGTAGATGGATTGAAGAAACTGATTGGATCGAACTCGAAATTGATATGATACTACTTTATAATTTAGGAGATAATAAGAGAAAAATAAATAAGGCATTCATAAAGGCTGTGAATGCTCTCGTGAAAAATTTACAAGATTCGGAGAAATTCATAAAAAAGAGAGAAGATCAAAAGATGCTGAAATTTTAGGAGAAATTAAGGTGTCCGGCACTTTTTTGGTAGCTGTTTTTCCTTGCGGACGAGACGTTCGCGTTCCCAAAATAAAAGCCCGGCGGGCGACGGACTTCGGGTGTTGCTTATAATATCGCCATGCGGCTAGTATGTATCGGCGTTTTGGTTTTCCATGGGTGTTTCCCGTCAGCAGAAGTGGCACAGGTTGAGTGCTTGAGTTAAGAGAGAAGTTGATGAGTTGCGTGTGTATAGATATGTGTTGTTGGCAGCAACTGATGTTTGAGCGGTTCACACTTGTTCTGTCCATAATTCCGGTCAATGAAAAGGGCTAAGGGGCGGGTTTGGGTATATTTTCCGGATTTTCGTTGTTTTTTGTTGTGATTGACCGCGGGGGAAGATAATTTATTGACTATTGTCGAATGACGATGGACGATTGATTTCAATCAACTTGTGATCTTTATACATTTTTTGGAAATCCTGATCTATGAAAGCTCAGATGTTAACGGCGATCGGCCGGATGGAGATGGCCGAGGTTGCGGAGCCGGTGATGGCCGGTGCCACTGACGTATTGTTGAAAATCGAATACGTCGGTGTGTGCGGCAGCGATGTGCATTACTATGAAACCGGGCGGATCGGCAGCCAGGTGGTGCAGTTTCCCTATATGGTGGGCCACGAATGTGCGGCGACGGTGGTTGACTTTGGTGCCGATGTAAAGGGCCTGGAAAAGGGCCAGCCGGTGGTGGTTGAGCCGGCGGTGAGCTGTTGGCAGTGCGACCAGTGCAAGGCGGGGCGTCCGCATACCTGCAGGAAGCTGAAGTTTCTGGGCTGTCCAGGGCAGTTGGACGGATGTTTGTGCGAATATCTCGTCATGCCCGCCGAATGCTGTTTTCCGACGCATGATGCGATAACGTTACAGCAGGGCGTTTTGTGCGAGCCGTTCGCGATTGGCGTGTATGCGGCTCAGCAGTCACAGATTACGGCCGGACAGACCGCGGCGATTTTCGGCGCCGGCCCGATTGGGCTAAGCTGCCTGGCGGCGGCGCAATGCGAACAGGTCGGAACTGTTGCCATAACCGAGAAGATTTCCGAGCGTATTGATATTGCCAAAGCCGCGGGCGCTGACTGGGTGGGCAATCCGGATGCTCAGGATGTGACGGCTGAGATTATTGACCGTTATGACGGCGGCGTCGATGTGGCGTTTGAATGTGCCGGCCAGCAGGAAACGCTGGATCAGGCGATTGACGTGCTCAAGCCCGGCGGCAAACTCATGCTGATCGGGATTCCGCGTGAGCCGCGGGTCAGTTTCTGCCCGGATCTAATGCGGCGCAAGGAGATTTCCATTATCAATGTGCGTCGGCAGAATCACTGCACGCAGAAGGCGATTGACCTGATTGCTTCGGGCAGGTCGAATCTGGATTTTATGATGACGCATACGTATGAGTTTGACCAGACGCCGGAGGCGTTCGATCTGGTTGCAGGCTACAAAGACGGCGTCGTCAAGGCATTGATTAAGGTGTGATAGTTGAGTTTTGTCATACCGGGCTTGACCCGGTATCCAGACAGTGACGCACTGGACGGGCGGCTCAAGTCCGGGGTGACATTCCTTCGCGGGAATGACATAATCCGCGAGAGTGACATATTATTACATGAGAGCAAGAATGAAAGCGTGTATTATCAGTATCGGCAATGAATTGCTTAACGGCCAGACGGCTGATACCAACGCCGCGTGGCTGAGCGGGCGGCTGTTTGCGATGGGCGTGGCGACGGCGGGCTGCTGGGCAGTGCCGGATGAGCAGACGCGGATTGCTGACGCGTTGGGCGAGGCGACGCGATGCGGGCAGATTATTCTGGTCAGCGGAGGATTGGGGCCGACTGATGACGATTTGACGCGGCAGGCGGTCGCGGCGTTTTTAGGTGTTGAGTTGAAGTTTCAGCCGGAGGTGCTGGCGGACTTGCAGGAATTTTTCCAGCAGCGTGGCAGTGTGATGGCTGAGAAAAACCGCTCACAGGCGTATATTCCCACCGACTGTGACATGCTGGACAATCCCCACGGCACGGCGCCGGGGTTTGCTGCCAAATACGGCGACGGCTTTATCGCTGTCATGCCGGGTGTTCCGTCGGAGATGAAGGCGATGTTTACCAACCACGTTGCACCTCGGATTCAGGCGGTCGCCAGCGGTTCGGTGATCGCTTCCGGCAAAGTACGCTGTTTCGGCGTGGGTGAATCGACACTGGCTCAGAAGCTTGGCGATTTAATGGATCGCGACCGCAATCCTCTGATCAACTGCACCTGCGGCAGTGGAGAAATATTGCTGCATATCGTTGCACGAGCGGAAAACGAGCAGGTTGCCCGTCAAATGGTCAAAGATGATCAAGCAATGTTGACCGATTATCTGGGCGAGTGGGCCTACGGTGTCGATGATGACAGCCTGGCGGAATTGGTCGGCAAATTGCTGATAGCTTCCGGCAAAACCATCGCATTAGCCGAATCCTGCACTGGCGGCTGGGTCGGGCAGATGCTGACCGATATCCCCGGCGCCAGCGACTATTTCACCGCGGGCTGGATCACTTACAGCAATGAGGCGAAAATTCAGCAATTGGGAGTCCCGGCTGATGTGATTGAAGACTATGGGGCGGTCAGTGAGCCGGTTGCCCGGGCGATGGCGGAATGTGCGGCCAAAAAGG
>JANQGW010000111.1 GCA_028282905.1 Sedimentisphaerales bacterium
ACTTGCTTCGTCGATTGCCCGTCGGCTCGGGATGCGGTCGGTGCCGATACTTTATACGACAACTGCCCCGCTGTCGCCGATGGTGTGGTGGTTCGGGGGCAAGGTGCGCATCGTCATTCCCCACGTGCTGCGTGAAACATTGGATCGTCAGCAGTTGGAGTGGATTGTCGCCCATGAACTGGCCCATGTCCGCCGACGCGACCACTGGGTGCGCTGGATCGAATGGGCCGGATGCGTTTGCTTCTGGTGGAATCCGGTTGCCTGGTGGGCGCAGCGGCGTCTTCGCGCCAATGAAGAAATCTGCTGCGATGCGCTCGTCGTTTCCAGCCTGCGACCGGAACCGCGTTCTTATGCCAATTGTCTGTTAACGGTCATCGAACATCTTGCCGCCCCGGCTGTCCGCCCACCGGTTGTCGCAAGTGAAATCAACAGCGGCGGATTCCTGGAAAGGAGATTTAACATGATATTATCCGATAATTTCCAACGAAAAAATTCGCGATGGCTGCATGTGTGTGTCCTGTTGATGGCGGTCATTGTCCTGCCTGTCAGCATGGCTGGCGCAAAGGACTGCGACAAGACCGATGCCTATCTCGAACAGGCCTGGACAAAACTGCAGACCGAAGTCGAAGCCGGTAATATGACCGCTGAAGAGGCGGAAGCCAAGATGTCAGCGATTGAGAAACAGGCTACCGAAAGAGCGGAGATCGGCGCATACTTCGAAAAGGTCTGGGCCAATCTGCAGGCGCAGGTGGAAGCGGGTACGCTGACGGACGAAGATGCTGAAACGATGATGGTTGCAGTTAAGCAAAAATATGCTGAAAAAGCGAAGCGGGATAAGTATGAAGCTGTCGGCAGAAAAATCCGTGAAGCCGTCACCGCCGGTGAGATCACCGAAGAAGAAGCTCGGGCTAAGATGACAGCCTTCCGAAAAAGAATGGCCCATAAAGACAAACAAGATGTCGATTGGAGTGCCATCAAGGATCGCATTGAAGGCGCCGTCAAACGAGGCGATATAACCCGTGAAGAAGCTGATGCAAAGTACCGAGAAATCAGAGCACAAATGGCTCAGAAGAAGCACAGCGATGTGGATTGGAATGGAATCAAGCGACGTATTGAAGGGGCTGTCGAGCGAGGCGACCTGACTCGAGAAGAAGCCGATGCAAAATACGCGGAAATCAAGAAACGCATGGCTTTGGACAATAAAAAACAAGGTGAAGCCAAGAGGAGAAAGCGATACGCGGTCGCCGTTGAAGAAATCAAAGCCGCTGTCGAAGCCGGCGAAATCACTGAAGAGCAAGCCGAAGAAAGAATCGCCGGAATGCGAAGACGGATTGCTCAGGCCAAACGCAAAGATGTGGATTGGGACGGTATCAAGCGGCGTATTGAAGGCGCCGTCGAACGCGGAGAGCTGACCCGTGAAGAGGCTGATGCGATATATGCGGAAATCAAGAAACGGATGTCTGGAGGCAAAGATACCAAAGACCGGCGCCTCGACTAATAATCATCATACCGTAATAGAAAAGCCTTGCAAGCGTTTGCTCGCAAGGCTTTTTTTACTGGAGGAGATAATAATCACACGCTTTACCATTTCTGCGTCAATACACCTCCCGGCCGCCTGTTTCACTGTATCAGGACAGGACACGCGAGGATTTGCTCAGGTGGTGGAGCTGCATGTGGTGAAGCTGGTTGTTCTTTTCGATCAACTGACAAATCCACTGGGCCTGTGACAGGGTTAATTCAATCAAATCCATATTGGCATAAACCGTCTGGGTGGTATAGCCGGGCAGGAATATAAGAAAATAGCCGCAATGGCTGTTTTCGGTAGCCAGTTGCGTACCGACGACACAGCCGCCCTCGACTTTGCAGACACATGGGTCATCGCCGTCATCAATCTGATGGCAGATTGACGTCAGTCGGTCCGGATCATCGTGTAAAAATGCCGCACGGGAGGCGTGATTGGCCGAGACTTTGCCGCGACCGTCAGTGAAAATCAGTACGGTTCCGTCCTGGCCGGCCAGTTCGAACATCTGGCTGACAAACTGTTCAGCCAGTAATTCCGGCCCTGTCAACAATGATTTGTAAAGTTCTTCCATGATTGTCACCTTTCGCTAACCGTTACGGGTTTTTACCTCCCCCTCCATCGGCCAGAACAGACAGCAACTTATCTTAAGGCGGAAAAAAAGATGAAAAATGCGGAAGAAATGGCAGGTTTAGTAAAAGATGGAAATATTATCGGACAAAACCACCTGTCAGCAGTCGCAATCCTCAACGGCCGGTGCCTGTGACTGGCGATACTTGATCATGTGGATGCTGTTGCCAAGTTCGTTATACTCAACAACATCCATATAGGCATTAATCAGCAGAACACCCCGACCGGAACATTTATAGAGATTGCCATTACAACGAGGGTCCGGCAAATCGTTCGGGACAAATCCGTCGCCTTGGTCGGTAATCGAGACGTCAAATTTTTCCGGCGTGATCAGACACTCGACAAACACGATTTTTTCCGGATTCGATTTATTGCCGTGCTTGAAAGCGTTGACCAGCGCTTCTTCCAACGCCAGGTGAATCCCAAAAATCGCATCTTCACCGAAACCGTGAGTCTCAGCATACCCCAAGAGATCGCGGCAGGCCTTCTGAATCGCCTTGGCGGTACTTGGCAGTTGCCAGGATTTATGCAGAATGTTGTCTTGCTTAGTCAAAAACAAACGCCCTCATGAGGCTGTCATTTTGATTTATCAACACATTGTGCTGCCGGGATTCTTATGTATCGTATGATTGGTCCGGATGCTTTATGACTTTTTCAGCCCAACCACAGCATCTTCCCAGCTTGGGAAAATTTCAAAAATCTTGTCCAATCGGGTAATCTTGAAGACTTCCTGAATTTTCGGGTTGATCGCACACAGCCGCAAGGCGCCCTCTTTTTCATAAACCTTCTTGCTGATACGGATCAGCAGTCCCAGCACGGAACTGGTCAGAAATTTGACCTTGGTAAAGTCGATAACGAGCTGAAGTCCGGGGTTCTGGTCAATCAACGGCAGGAAAGAGCCTTCCAATGATTGAAGCTGTGTTTCATCAAGGATTTTTTCATCTTCAAGCCGCGCAATAGCAATTGGACCATGGAAATCGATGCTTATATTTGGATGACTGGTGTCCATATTTTTCTCCTGAGAGTTCACTCTAATTGACCGAATCCTATGCAAAAGCTGCCCCACTGTCAAGCAAATTGCGACCTGTTTTAAAATCCCGGCATTTTAACTCACAAATAGCGGCATGGATGATTTTGAGCTTGAAACGAATGTTTTCCGGCAATTTCTATAATTTCCCGATTTAATTTTTGGCTGACACACCCTCGCATTTAAGTGAAAAAAAGGGCTGTTTTAGTGAAAATTCTATTTTTCGACAAATATTCCCTTGCAACTCCTGAACGATTTCCGATAATTATAGTATATAGACTCATAGTGGCAGTTTTCATAGGAATTCTTCGAACCGTCATCAACGAACGAAACAGCCTTAGATGTTAGGTGCTCTTACTCATTGAGTGTCGTAATCATCTGTTTTATCGGACATTGCTTTCGGCGGTGATCGATTATAGATGGGGAATGAATAAAAATATATCTGGATAAACCTTTTTCAAGGGAGATTCAAAATGAAGATTAGCAGATCAACCGGTTATGCCCTCGTGGCGGTCGGGTACATCGCCCAGAACTACAAAGACGGCGCCGTTTTGGCGGCCCGTGTGTCCAAAGAGTATAACATTCCACTGGAGTACCTGCTGAAGATCCTGCAGCAGTTAGTCCGTGCGAATGTGCTTCGCAGCAAACGCGGTCCCCGCGGCGGCTTTTTCCTGGCACGCCCTGCCGAGAGCATTACCCTGCTGGAGGTGATTGAGGCGGTGGACGGGCCGCTGATGAGCCATCTGCATCTGGCCGAGCAAACCAACAACGCCTTCTTCAGCCTGAAGATGGAAGATATCTGCCGCAAGGCAACGTCCCAGGTGCGCGACACCTTTGCCGCGACGAAGTTGTCGGACGTTTTGGGCGGCGAAGAATAAGCGAAGTCTTCGAGAAAAATTGATATGGACATCCGAGCCTTTCAGCAACTGATTGAGCAGCGTTATGGTGCGCGCGACCGCGATCGCGGCACGCCGGGAACGTTTATGTGGTTTATCGAAGAAGTCGGTGAACTGGCCACCGCCCTGCACGGCGACGACCAGGCAAACAAAGAAGAGGAGTTTGCCGATGTGTTCGCATGGATGTGTACGTTGGCCAACATCAACGGCGTCGATATCGAAAAAGCCTGCGAAAAATATGTCGAAGAAGGGCGAGTAGAAGGATTTAAATAATCACCGCTGTAAGTCAATACAAACAAAAAAGCGAACCGTTACGGTTCGCTTTTTTCATGCGCTGTAAACTTTCTGTCGCCCTATTATTCGAATGGCTGTGTTTCATCGCACGTTTCATCATAGGGATTGCCGCAGCGGAGCCAGTCGGCGGCAAGTAGAGCCAAATCTGACAGACGCGAATCGCCTGCGGCCAATACTGCGAAATCTTTAAGGTTCACATAACAATTGCCGTCAAAGTCGCCGACCAGCACCTTGTCGCAGGCATAGACATAAAACGTAGCCGTCTGGCCATAGACAATATGGTTATCAGCGGCATCAGCCAGCCGCAGATCATAAGCCCCTTCCAAAAGACCCGTTAATTGGCAGGAACCGGCCACCGAAGACGTTGTGGCCATCGTCGTCCATGTTTCACCGCTGATATCTCTGACCTGTACATCCAGCACCGTCGCCGGAGCATTAAACGTCCATTGGACATTGACAGCGTCGCCCTGCAGATATGCATTGCCCGCAATATCATCAATCACTGCGGTATCCCGGCCAAATGCAACTACGGACACATCTCCGTTTTCACTGCCGACGAAAGCCGCTCTGGGGCCTTCACCCCAATCAGCCACGACAGAATCGTACCAGCATACATCTGATGTCAGCACGGTTTTCAATTGTCCGCTGATAAGGTCAAACTCCAGAATTTCGCCGTATCGGGTAGCCAGTAGAGCCTCATCGGTGCCGTCACCGTTTGTATCGAATGCCGCAACCGTGTAAATAACCTCCTCCTGCTCAGTCAAAACCACCTCAGAAACAAATGTACCCGTGCCTGCATGATATCTGACCAGCGTCAGTGAATCAGTTCCGTTGTTTGCGTAGAGAATTTCATGAGCTGACGTACTCGGTTCAAACTGCCCTGTCGTAAACATCAGGGCGTATCCGTGGCTAATCTGAACCTGTGTATTATCATTGGTTAAAACGTTTAGCCCCCTGGCACCATCATAAGTCCAGTAGATAATCTCCTGCATCCCATCGCCTGTCAGGTCTTCGGCGGCAATTGTGGAAAAGTTCGTATGGCTGTCGCCATTATTGGCCAATTGAGTGGCTATAAAGCTGCTGCTTAAACCATTCCATTCGGCTTTGGCCAGGTTGTAGCGATTGTTTAAAAAAACGGTTTCTCCAACCAACACCTGATCGGAAAAATATGGATTATTCAAAGATACACTATAACTGCTAATTAGTGAGAAATCGGAATCAAATTTTAGAAATTGTAAGTTGCCACTGTAACTGTTCTGATCATGTTTGTTGATCACGAGTCGATTGCTTCCGTTGATATGGCCGACAAGTGGTTGGACATTTCCGTTTCCGCCGGAAAAAATCTGAGTTCCTGCATCCCAACCGGTCGGTGTCTGCTGAAAAGCGGCGGTTCGCCCTGTCCCATGGTCCTGATGTTTGCCAATCACCATATCGATCGAACCGTCGTTATTGGCATCGCCAAAGCAAATGCTGACTTCCACGGCATTATCGGGAAACACCGTCGATTGATCCAGCAGCCACCGGTGGCCTGCGAAGGAAAACGCCGAGATTATTAGTACCGCTAATGTAAACCATTTGCTTCGTTGGTAGATTCTCATTCTCACCACTCCTGTTTCCTTAATACCGTGAACCATTATTTCCCGGAAGGAAATACTCAAAGAGACAATCAAGAAATGCTGTCAACACCCCTTGTTCTTCTGAAACATTATATAGAATTTCCTTTTTTAAATCAATCGAAGGCTATCGAGTTATTCACCTAAAACTCTTTTTTATTAAAAAAACACGGATTTTCACCCTGTTAGCGCATAAAAAAAGCGGGCACATTGGCCCGCTTTTTTGTCAGTAAACAGTTTAAACTTCAGAAAAATAGCTCTTAAGCCCCTCGTCCGTGGGTTTCATGGATTTATCGCCTTTGGACCAATTGGCCGGGCAGACTTCGCCGTTTTCTTCGAAGAACTGCAAGGCATCAACCATGCGCAGGGCCTCATCAACACTGCGGCCAAGCGGCAGGTTGTTGACGACCTGATGTTGGACAATGCCATTCTTGTCGATCAGGAAGAACCCGCGTAACGCCACGCCGTCGTCTTCGAGCAGGACATCATAGCTGCGGGCGATATTTTTGGTAATATCGGCCACCAGCGGGTACTGGACGCCTTCGATGCCACCCTGTTGTTTGGGCGTGTTGGCCCAGGCAAAAAGCGAATAGTGCGAATCGACGCTAACGCCGATCAA
>JANQGW010000032.1 GCA_028282905.1 Sedimentisphaerales bacterium
TCATCGACGGTGCGCCTGCCGAACGGCTCGTCTTCGGTTCGCGGTATCTGCACCTCGCCGGACAGCCAGTACGCCTATGTTGTCCATCTGCTGGGTAAACACCATGTCACGCCCAACCAGATCGAACGCGGCTGGACCTGGACGAATGCCCTGAGCATTATTGATCTGAACACGCAAACACTGGCGGCCACCGTGCTTCTGGATGACCTGGACTTAGGCGCTGCCAATCCATGGGCGGTTCAGTGTACCACCGACGGCAGCAGCCTGGTCGTCACACACGCCGGGACGCACGAAATCAGTGTGATCGACCGTACAGAACTGCATACAGCTATTGCCGGCAAGACGATTAATGATTTAGCCAAGGACTATTCAGTACTGGTATTAATTCGCAAACGCATTGCCATGAAGGGCAAAGGCCCGCGTGGTCTTGCCGTCGTCGGCACCAAGGCCTATACCACGGAATATTTCTCTGGTTCATTAGGCATTGTGGATTTTGATCCGGCGATCCGGACCAAATCGAAATCCATTATGCTGGGCGCAGAGCCTGCGATGACCGATGCGCGGCGGGGGGAGTTGATTTATCACGATGCGACGCTGAGTTTTCAGAACTGGCTGAGCTGTTCAAGCTGCCATCCGGGCGCCCGGGCCGATGGGTTTAACTGGGACGAACTGAACGACGGCTTCGGTAACGCCAAGCAGACCAAGAGCCATTTGTTCTCGCACTTCACCGCGCCGACAACGATTACGGGTTGTCGGCCCAACGCGGAGACCTCGGTGCGTGCCGGCCTGAAATATGCGTATTTCAATATCATCCCGGAATCGGATGCGGTGGCAGTCGATGAATATTTGAAAGCTCTGACACCGGTGCCCAGTCCGTATCTGGTCAACGGCCAGCTCAGTGCCGCCGCGGCCCGAGGCAAGCTGTTATTCGAAGGTTCGGCCAACTGTATCGCCTGCCACTCGGGCCCTCACACGACCGACCAGAAAGCGTATAATGTCGGTACCGGTTTCGGCCGTCACGCAGGCACAGAGTTCGATACACCGTCGCTGGCGGAAATCTGGCGAACGCCGCCGTATCTCTATCGCGGTCAGGCGGCGACGATCCACGAAGTGCTGACCACGTTCAACCCCGGCGGCATCCAGCACGGAAACACCGGCAGCCTGTCACCGCAGGACATCGACGATTTAGCCGAATACGTCCTGTCCATCGGAACAGAATAAAGTTTGGAGATATTAAAGGTGATCGCTGAATAGGAAAGCAGATATTCAGTTTAGATTTTATAAACAAAACGCGATTGGGTTCTTGCATCAACTGAGAATCCAACGCGTTTTAGTTATCAACACAAAAGACAGAAGTGTTTTTGGTCACTTCCGAAAATGGTTACAATTTTATCAACAAGTGGCGTTTTAGAATAAATACAATAGGAATACAATCGGCGGTATGTCGAAAATCCAAAAGTAAGTTGCATTAAGATGTGACTATCTTTGTCATTTATTTGTTATCGTTAAAGTTTACTGATCGAAAGGCTGGGATGCTCATGAAAACAGGTCGGTTGTTATTAATGCTAACGGTTTTGTATTGGATGATGTTGATCAGCAGTTCGCTGCTATTGGCTGCGTCTGGAACTTTCCATGATGAACTCGCCAAATATGACAAAGACATTCCCACTTCCTGGGGTAATCTTCTCCAAAATGAAAGTAAGCCGAAAGTCTGGTCCGGCGATGAATTGAAATACATTGGAATGCCGGTTGGCGGCATTTGTACGGGGACACTCTATATTGGAGGGGATGGCACGCTGTGGAACTGGGACGTCTTTAACGTTCGCACGCTCAATCCCGGCGGCCCCGGCGACAAGTTTTACCTTAAACCGATGCAGCCGGAAAACCGTTTTGATCAGGGTTTTGTCATCAAAACTACCAGCGACGACCAGACTGCAATCCGCCCGCTAAACAAAGAAGGATTTAAAAATGTCGAGTTTGTCGGCCAATATCCGGTGGCAACAGTCAAATACGTCGATAAAGATTTTCCGGTTCAGATTTCATTGAAAGCTTTTTCGCCCTTTATCCCTACGGATGCTGATGCCTCTGGCTTGCCGGCCACGGTGATGCAATACACACTGACGAACACAGGTAACAAAGCCGTTGAAGTCGAACTGGCCGGTTATTTGCAGAATGCTGTTTGCCTGTTTAACGCCCAAAAGGTTCAGGGCAATCGCGTCAACAGTGCCGTGACTGAAGCAGATATGTCACAACTGCTATGTACGGCTGAAAAACCGAAGGCAGATAATTTCTCTTCGCGTTCAGATATTCTTTTTGAGGATTTTGAGCAGGATGACTGGGCCGGTTGGACCGTGAAGGGCAAGGCGTTTGGCAGCAGCCCTTTTCCGCAGCATCTTCGTGCTCCGCAGCAACAGAATCTGGCAAACTATCAGGGCAAACGGCTTGTCAATACCCATGATACTCGCCAAACCAATGGGAATGGTCCGGCCGCCGATCAATTGACAGGCAAACTAATCAGTCAGTCCTTCACGATTGAACGCCGGTATATTACGGCGTCTGTGGCCGGCGGAAAGCATCCGGGGACTGTTGAGATGCGCGTCATTGTCGATGGGAAAACCGTAGGGACTGTGACCGGCAACAACAGCAATAAACTGCAGGCGGGGGCAATTGATGTCAGTCGGTTTGAAGGTAAGCACGCCCATATTGAACTTGTCGATGAGAATGCCCAGCCCAATCAGTGGGGCATTTTAATGGTTGACCAGATTGTGTTTTCTGATCGTCTGCCGGCAGCCGAATCGATGGAGGGGCTGGCGGATTATGGCTCGATGGCACTATCGCTCTTGGATCGTCAGGATAATGACTGGATTTCAGTTTCATCCGAGGTCGATAGTGAAAAAACTGTAGATTGGGTGTTTGGTGCAGAACAGAGCGGCCGGAATGAAAAAGTTGGTATCAATGAAAAAATAATCGGCTCTGTCGGACGGAAATTATCGTTAAATCCCGGCGACAAGAAAACGGTCACCTTTGTCATAAGCTGGTTTTTCCCCAATCTGCACACCGGCAGTAATGGTCTGAGCGGCTTGAGGAATATGGATAAACTGCGGACTTATTACTCCAAGCAATTTGATTCAGCCGGTCAGGTTGGTCAATATATACAGAAAAACAGCGATAAATTGATTGATTCGACGCTGCTTTGGAACAAGACCTGGTACGATTCCACATTGCCGGAATGGTTTTTGAATCGGGTGTTTATCCCCGCCGACAGTCTGGCGACGACCGTTTTCCAGCGGTTTACCGACTTGACAGGCGATGCGTATAATGACGGTCGTATCTACGGCTGGGAGGGCGTTTATCTGGGAACCGGCACTTGCACACATGTCTTGCACTACGAGCAGGCCATGGGGCGACTTTTCCCGAACATGACGCGCCAGCTTCGTGAGCAGGTCGATTACGGCCTTTCCTATCGTGACGACGGGGTCATTCGTTATCGCGGCGAACACAGCGGTGCCGGTCATCATTATGGCTCCGAACATGCGGTCGATGGTCACTGTGGAACAATTCTGCGGACATATCGCGAACATACAATGTCGCCTGACAATAGTTTCTTAAAACGCAATTATTCAAAAATCAAGAAAAGCGTTGAAGTGCTGATTGCGCAGGACAAACAGAAAACCGGTACCGCTGACGGTATTTTGGAAGGGGCTCAGTATAACACACTCGATCGTGTCTGGTACGGCAAGATTCCATGGACAAGTACTATGTACTGTGCTGCTTTGCGGGCCGGATCTGAAATGGCCGCCGATATGGGCGATATCGAATTTTCAGCCGCGTGTACGAAGATTGCCAATTCTGGCTACCAGAATATCCCGGTCGAATTGTTTAACGGTGAATATTTCATCCAGAAACTGGACCCGGAAAAGCTCTACGCTCCCAATGTCAATATTGGCTGTCACATTGACCAGATGCTGGGCCAGTACTGGGTTTCCCAGGCGGGGCTGCCGGATATTTTGCCGCCCGACAAAAGTGGCAGGGCGCTTCAGTCACTGTTTAAGTACAATTTCCAGTCTGATGTCGGGCCTTACCTGGATAAGGCGTCAATCAAACCTGTGCGTTTCTATGCCTTGCCCGGCGAAGCGGGAACGGTGATCTGTTCGTTTCCCAAAGGCGGTGCCGATAAAGCGCCCGGAAAAGTGCGTAATGAGTGGGAAAAACTGGTTATCGGTTACTTCTCAGAGTGCATGACAGGCTTTGAGTATCAAGCCGCCGCTCAAATGATTGACGAAGGACTGGTTGCTGAAGGCTTTGCAATCGTCAAGGCGATTGATGAACGTTATCATGCTTCAAAACGAAATCCCTACAACGAAGTCGAATACGGCAACCATTATTCACGAGCGATGTCAAGCTACGGCTGTCTGGTTTCTGTTTGCGGCTTTGAATATCACGGCCCCAAAGGAGTCATTGGTTTTGCACCACGGCTGTCACCGGAAAATTTCAAAGCACCTTTTACAGTTGCACAGGGCTGGGGAACTTACAGCCAGACACGATCCGGCAGGACACAAACTAATCAGATCAACCTTAAATACGGTACACTGACATTGAATGAGTTGAGATTTAAACTTCAAGAAAGAGTCCGTCCGTCCAATGTGAGTGTGAAGTTAAACGGCCGCAGAGTTCCTGTTAAGTATAATTGTAATGATTCTAAATTGTTCATTGCGATGGATAAGACCATCCAGCTTAAGGCAGGTTCTGTATTAAACATTGAAATAAAGTAGATTTGTAGAAAACGAAGTTTTCGGGGGGAAAATATTGATGCGAGCGATAACAGCTAAACATCTTGTGTTTTCAGCAGTGCTTCTGCTGACGGTATGTGCTTATGCCGACAGTACGGTTGTATTCAATGAAGTCATGTATCACCCGGCCGGCGATACGGATGCGACGTTGGAGTGGGTGGAACTCTACAATCAGATGGCGGTGGATATGGATATCTCCGGCTGGTCGATTGATGGATTTGGCTATACGTTTCCCGCTGGTACCGTAATGCCCGGACGCAGTTATTGGGTGGTGGCTGTCTCGCCGACCGCATTGGAATTGGAAACGGAATATGCAGGGGCGTTCGGTCCGACAACCGGTCAACTCTCCAACTCCGGCGAAACACTCGAACTGACTCGTCCAGATGGCCGTGTGATGGACAGGCTGGACTACGAAGATGCTGGCGACTGGCCAGTTGCCGCTGACGGCAGCGGGGCGACATTGGCCAAGATCGACCGGGATATGGGCAGCGGGCAGGCTGGTAGCTGGGCGTTCAGCAGTCAAACCAACGGTACGCCGGGGGCAGAAAATTACCCCGGTGGCTTAAATCAACCGGTAACACTCGCAATCAATGAAATCGAGTCCAGCCTGACGACTCCTTTCCGGATTGAACTGGTTAACCGCAGTGGCAGTACATTGAATTTAAACGGATATGTTCTGGAGTCGTCTAACCCACTCAATGGTGAATATGTTTTTCCGTCCGAGTCTTTGTCGGATGGAGGGCACAAAATCATTGATAGTACGACCATGGGCTGGACAGCACAAGTCACACAGGGAGACCGACTTTTCTTATACACCCCCGGCAAAACATTGGTGATTGACGCCGCGGTTGTAAAAAATCGCCTGCGCGGTCGTTTCCCGGAAGCAACAGGCAATTGGGCGTATCCAAATGCGGCGACATTTGGTGCGGCCAATACCTTTACGTTTCACGATGAGATTAAAATCAACGAAATCATGTATCATGCGTTTCCGCAGTTGGAAACGGAAGGGATACCGGGAGTTTATCAAACCACACCGGTTATTCCGATAGATGCCAACTGGCGGTACAATCAGACCGGCAACGATTTAGGCAGTGAATGGCATCTATCGTCACACCCGGTGGATAACCAGGAGTGGTTTGAAGGCCCGGCGCTGCTGGCGAAGGAAACAGCAGCCTTGCCGGAACCCATTCGCACACCGCTGACGGTTTCGACAGGCAAGATACTCTTTTACTTTGAGACGGAATTTAATTTCTCCGGCAACCCTGCCGATGTCACATCGCTTCAATTGCAGCATATTATCGATGACAGTGCGGTGTTTTATCTCAACGGTGTTGAATTGCATCGCTTCAATATCTCTGAAGGCCGGTTATATGCCGATACGACTGTCAGCGAAGCGGTTTATTCAGCCTTAATAAATGTTCCGGCCGGCAGTCTCGTTTCCGGTGTCAACCGCCTCTCGGCCGAAGTGCATCAGGCCAGTAATACAAGCAGCGATGTTGTTTTCGGTGCATCACTCAGTGTCGTTGAAGAAGTGACACCGCCATCATCGGGAACGCCTTTTACCGAATCCGATGAAGAGTGGGTCGAACTCCGTAATGATACACTTTCGGTGGTCGATCTGTCTGGGTGGCGTCTTGACGGTGGGGTTAGCTATGATTTTCCGCCGGGGACGACGATGTCACCAAAAAGCTATCTGGTCATTGCCAATGATGCGGCAGTTTTAAAGGCAAAATATCCATCGGCTAATATTATTGGCGATTTTTCTGGCGGACTTGCCAATGGTGGCGATACCATTGAGTTAAAGGATGAAAACGGCAATATTGCCGATGAGGTTACCTATCTGGACGGAAAACCCTGGCCCGAATACGCAGACGGCGGCGGCTGTAGCCTGGAGCGCAAGGATTTGGATGCCGATTCGTCTGACCCTCAAACCTGGGACGCCAGTAATGAACTCAATGACAGTATCTGGCAAACCTATACCTATCGAGGCATCGCTGCTGAGGACGGTATCGGCTATAACATCTGGCATGAATTCTGTTTAGGGCTGCTGGATGCCGGTGAAGTACTGCTGGACGATATCAGTGTGATTGAAGATCCGGATGGGGCTGCTATTGAACTAATTCAGAATGGAACATTTGAGTCTGATACTGCTGGCAACGCCCCTGCAGCGTGGCGTTTGCTGGGCAATCACGGCACAACGCATGGTCGAAGTATTATTGTTGTCGATCCGAGCAATGCTTCTAACCAGGTATTGCATCTTGTGGCAACGGGTTATATGCGGCATGAGCATAATCATGGCGAGACGACACTGGCCGGCGGAAGGACGATCTCGGCGGGTAAAGAATACGAAATTTCCTTCCGAAGCCGCTGGATGGCCGGATGCAATCGCCTTAATACGCGCCTGTATTTCAACTGGCTTCAGAAAACGACAAATCTCGAAGTTCCCCAAACCGGCGGCACCTGCGGCGGTCAAAACAGTCGGTTTAGAAACAATATCGGCCCGACTTATACGAACTTAACCCATGATCCGATCGTTCCTGATGCCGGTCAAAATGTAACCGTTTCCGTTCGTGCCTCCGATCCGGATGGGATTTACGATATGAAACTGTATTATTCCGTCAATGGCGGCACGTGGGCTTCGACAACGATGTCGAATGTGATTGATGACATTTATGTCGGTACGATACCGGGACGAAATGCGGGTGACGATGTGCAGTTTTATGTTCAAGGCCGGGACATGAGCGGGTGGGTGGCATCCTATTATCCTGCCGGCGGTGCCGAGTCGCGGGCGATGTACACGGTGCAGGACAACATGGCGAACACGAGTCTGCGGCACACCTTGCGAATTGTTATGACGCCGTCGGACTGGAGTTTGCTGTTAACTTCTACAAACCTGATGAGCAATCATCGCATCGGAGCGACTGTCATCTATGACGAACGAAAAGCCTATTATGATGTAGGCGTTCGGCTCAAGGGCAGTGGCTGGGGGCGGACTCACAGTACTGAAACCGGTTATAATATCGCGTTCTCTGAAGATGATCTGTTCCGGGGTGTCCATCGGACCATCTCAATTGAGCGAGGGTCGAACAATAAGGAACTTGTTGGCAAACATTTGTTCAATAATGCGGGTGGAGGACTGGCGAGCCTTTATGATGATGTGGCCTATGTGGTAGCACCGAATATGTCCTATGGTGCGATAGGCCTGCTTTCGATGGCACGATATACGAGTGTTTTTCTGGATTCATGGAACGAAAACGGCAGTGACGGCTCTCTGTATAATCATGAACTGCTTTACACGCCGACCGGAACCGTGGACGGCAACCCGGAAAGTTTGAAACTTAACTACCCCTATTCTCACAACAATGGAAACTTTGAGATACAGAGTTTTGGAGATGACGAGGAAGCCTATCGCTGGAATAACCAGTTAAGAAACAATTTTATGAAAGATGATTTCAGCCTGATGATCGACCTTGCTCAATCGCTTGAGCTAAGCGGCCAGGCACTTGACGATCGAACCAAAGAGGTGATGGATGTCAGTCAGTGGATGCGTACCTGGGCTATGATGTCGCTGGCCGGAAATGATGATGTTTACACGCGTTCGTGGAATCATAATTTCCGAATGGTCCAGCGGCCTGACGATAACAAAATGCTTGCGTTGCCGTGGGATTTGGATCGGACATTTAATTTATCGACCAGTTCATCGCTCTGGGGCGGCTCAAAACTTCAAAAGGTCATCCAGTTGCCCGGCAACCAACGGCTCTATTACGGGCATTTGAGAGATATGATTGAGACGACTTACAACAGTGCCTATATGGGCTATTGGACATCGCATTACGGCTCACTGACAGGGCGGAATTTCAGCGGCCAGCTTTCTTATATTTCCAATCGTGCTGCCTATGTATCTTCCCAATTGCCATCACAGTATTCCTTTGCGATGACCGATCCGAACTTAGTGGTGGCTGATGCGTTTGCGGCAATTCACGGGACCGCATGGATTGATATGAAGGAGCTGTATCTGGATGGCATCGATGAGCCGCTGGAGCTGGACTGGACAATGTCCGGCAGCGGCACCAGCAAGCAGTTCTCCTTTACCGCGACCGTTCCGGTAGAGCCGGGCGTCAACAACCTGACCTTCCGGGCCTATGATTTCCAGAATCGCTTAATTGCTACACACAATATGACCGTCACCAGCACCGTTGCCGAGCGGCCGCTGCGGGATTATCTGCGCGTGACGGAAATCATGTACGATCCAGCCGGCGGCATCGATGAGGAGTTTATCGAACTGCAAAACACCTCCGGCCAGACACTGGATTTAACCCATGTGACCTTTACCGACGGCATTACCTTTGATTTCAGTACCGGCGGCATCACCAGCCTGGCTGCGGGGGAATATGTATTGGTTGTCAAAGATTTGGCGGCGTTTTCCAGCCGGTATAACACCGCCGGAATGAATATTGCGGGAGAATTTTCCGGCAAGCTGTCCAATGACGGCGAATCGATCACATTGCAAGGTCAGTGGGCCTCAAAAATCCTGTCGCTAACGTATGCCGACAGCCGCGGCTGGCCATTAGCCGCCGACGGGGCGGGCCATTCCTTAATACCGGTCTATGCGGCGATTGAATCGCAGGCTGATGGCTCGGCGGATTTTGGCCCCAACTGGCGGGCGAGCGCCTATCTCGGCGGCAGTCCCGGCATGGCTGACCCGCAGTCACCTGATTCGGTGGTCATCAACGAAGTCTGCGCTCATACGGACTTTTCCAGCCCGTCTTATCCCGACCATGACTCCAACGA
>JANQGW010000198.1 GCA_028282905.1 Sedimentisphaerales bacterium
TGCGGCTATTTTGTCGCCACAAGCGGCAATGTGACTGACGAGGTGATCGCGGAGTATATCAAGCTCCAGGATCAAGCCGAACCCAGCGATGGCGGCGAACATTTCAGGGTCTCAAGCGGGGAACGATGACTTTAGTCTGAGTTCGACGCCAACCTAAAGCTACCGGCTTTCAGCCGGTAGTAGTTTACTTCCTTGAATTCCCACAGAATACAGGTACAATATAAGCTTCAGCAAGAGCAGATCATCTGGGCCGTTCTTCGCAGACTCTCACACCGATGCATGGAAACGGGAGAAAACGAATTGCGTTCAGGAGGTGTTATTATGAAAACGCTTGCATGTCTTGTGTTGACCACGTTATTTCTTTCCTTTGCCGCGGCCGATGTCACGACCGGCCTGGTAGCCCATTGGACATTCGACGACGGGACCGGAACAACAGCCTCTGACAGTGCCGGTACAGTTGACGGCACATTGACGGGGTTTGATGACCCCGCTGCCGCCTGGATACCCGGCGTCGTCGGCGGGGCGATCGAATTTGACGGGATCAATGATTACGTGGCCCTGTCTCATCCCAATGAGATTTTTACGGATCAGTCCGAGTTTACCATTTCACTGTGGGCCAAACCGACCAAAGCCGCGACCGGCGCCACATACCGGGGACTCATGGGGGGACAGGTGCATTATGCCCGGCGAAGCCCCAGTTTATGTCTGGCGATGAATGATACCTATCTCCATTACGATTCGTATGCCGATGTGGGCGGCGGCACCCAGGGCGCGCGGTATAATGCCAATATTGCGAATGTGTTCCAGGGGCTGAATGTCTGGGTTCATAT
The DNA here is from genome assembly GCA_028282905.1 of Sedimentisphaerales bacterium. Taxonomy (GTDB): domain Bacteria; phylum Planctomycetota; class Phycisphaerae; order Sedimentisphaerales; family Anaerohalosphaeraceae; genus 4572-13. The sequence goes on from JANQGW010000198.1 coordinate 831, forward strand.
TTGCTGGGTCAAATCCGGAACCGTATACCGATTTTACAGCGACGCCGCACAAGTTGGATCCGATAGAACTGCCCCCAGCGAAGTTTATCTCTGTCCGGCAATTCACACCATTGGAAAAGTCGATACCTGTTTTGAAGGGGCTATCGACGATGTCCGCATTTACAACCGTGCATTAACCCCGACAGAGATTGCACAGCTTTATGATTTGGATGAAGACGGCTGGCCGAATGATGAGGACAATTGCCCACTGACGTCCAATGCCGATCAGAGTGATGCTGATGGGGATGGCGTCGGCGATGTGTGCGACGATGATGGCGACGGTGACGGCATCCCGGATATCGATGACAATTGTCCGATGACCCCCAACCCGGACCAGGCCGATGCTGATGAAAATGGCATCGGCGATGTGTGCGACGGGGTCATTTATGTTGATGATGACGGCCCGGCGCCGTATTCGGTCATTCAGGATGCTGTGGATGTAGCCAACCCCGGCGATACGATTGTTGTCATGCCCGGAACCTATGTTGAGAATGTGCTCATCGAGAACAAGTCCCTCACATTACGCAGCACCAATCCAACCGATCCCAATACAGTGACAGCAACGATCATCGACGGCGATATGTACGACCGGGTTGTTGTCTGTACGGGCAACTCGTCATTCAACATGACGATCGAAGGATTTCTGATCCAAAACGGTCGCGGCGGAATACAGATTAACGGCTGTTCGGCCACCATTCGCTATTGTACGTTCAGTGCAAATGATGCGATGTATGGTGTCGGAGGGGGGATTGCAGTTTCCAGCCCCTCTTCTGTTATTAGCGATTGCACCTTCAACAGCAACTCTGCTGACCAGGGCGGCGGGGTCTGTTATTTCACTTCCGGCAGTCACCAGGTCAGCGACTGCACATTCAATGACAATTCCGCCGGCAGGGGCGGCGGAATATTCAATGGTTTATCGCATCCGGTCATCAATGACTGCATATTCAACATGAATCGAGCGTATGCGGGCGGCGGAATGTTTAATGAACATACATCGAATCCCCAATTGAACCGTTGTACATTCAGCGGCAATACGACATTCGGCAGCGGGCCGGATTCTGGCGGCGGCGGAATGTTTAGCTGGGAGGGATCATCTCCCCAATTAAATGACTGCCTGTTCGATGGCAATACCTCAGTGAATAATGGCGGGGCCTTGTATTGTGAATATGAGGCGCGACCGACGTTAACAGATTGTCAAATTACCAATAATACGGCAGTACTGGGCAGCGCGATCTATATGGATTACGGCTATGGTGACGAAGCATTCGTTTGCACACTCAATCGAACCTCTCTGTGCAACAACAGCGAACCGCAGCTCAAAGGGGCGTTCAGCGGCCAATATACCCTGCTTTGCCTGCCGGGCGATTGTGACTGGGATAATGATATTGACTTGGACGATTTTGCCTGCTTTGCCGAAAGCTGGCTGGCCGGAACCTCGGAGCAGTGACCGCTGATCTCGTCACTGTTCTTAAACATACTATCTGACAGCCTGAGCTTTGATGGTTGTTATGAGCGATACGGAAAATCCCCGCGCCGTCGGTCTGTCGGTTTCAGACACAGTCTCTTGCCGGCATGAAATAGTCAAGTCTTGAAAGCATCCTTGAAACAATTCGTCGGAAACGTTATATTGTCCAAAACGAAAGCACTATTTTTTCGCGTGTATTCGCTGTTCTATGATTCGTGTTCATTAGTGTCTATTCGTGGTTCGTATTAATCCGTGACAATCCGCGTAATCCGTGGTTGCATTTATCGGGAAAGGACAGGCAAAGTGACACAACAGGACAAACAGCCCCTGCAGGCCATCATCTTTGACATGGACGGCGTACTGGTCGATTCGGAAGCGTTTATCTGCAAAGCGGCCTGCATGATGTTTGCCGAACGCGGCCTGACCGTTCAGCCGGAAGACTTCCTGCCGTTTGTCGGCACCGGCGAAAACCGATACATCGGCGGCGTCGCTGAAAAATACAACTTTCCCGTCAACATCGACGAGGTCAAAAAACGCACCTATGACATCTACCTCGACATCATCAAGGGTGCCTTGCAGCCTCTTCCCGGCGTCCATGACTTCGTGGATCGCTCCAAAGCTGCCGGCCTGAAGGTCGCCGTCGCCTCCAGCGCCGACCACCGCAAGGTCATCGGCAACCTTACCGAGATCAACCTTCCTGCCAATACATTTGACGCCGTGGTTGTCGGTGAAGATGTCGAACACAAAAAGCCCGCTCCGGATATCTTCCTGCTGGCCGCTGAGAAATTGGGAGTGCCGCCGACCAACTGCCTCGTCGTTGAAGATGCCGTCACCGGCGTCGCCGCTGCCAAAGCCGCCGGCGCTCAATGCCTCGCCCTGACCACCTCCTTCACCAAAGACGAACTAACCGGCGCTGACGCATGGGCACCCGACCTCGCCCACGCCCCCAACCTCTTCTAAGTGACTTGAAGAGCCACGAATAGACACGAAATTTTTTAGACAGGATTAACAGGATTTCACGGATTTTAAAAACATACAAACACTTTTATTCTGTTAATCCCGTAAATCCTGTCTGAAAATAAGTGTCTTCAGTATCCTCGGTGGTTATGGTTTATACACCTTCGTGCTCTTCGTGTTCTTCGTGGTAAAACATGTGTGCAATCCGCGGTTGCGTTTAAATCACCCAAGAAACCCCACCAAACCCCGCCGGATCAGCATTACCGCATACGCTGCCAGCAGCAGGCTGATAATCTTCGACAATGCCTTGGTCCCCGCTTCCCCCAGCAGCCGAATCAAAAAAGAGGATGTGCAGAAAATGATCCCCGCCAGTACCAGGTTGGCCACCACCGCCGTCAGCGTTGCTGCCAGCCCGTATTCATCCATCACCACCAGCGAGGTTGCCAGCAATGCCGGCCCCGCGATCAGCGGCGTGCCCAGCGGCACCGACCCTAAGTACGTATCCGGGATCTGCTGTTTCCGCGTTGGCTTGAGAATATCCGTCAGCGCGATACAAAACAAAATGATGCCCCCGGCGATCATAAAATCGCCCAGCTCGATCCCCAGGTACCCGAACAACGCCTTGCCGCCGAAGATAAACGCCACCGCCAGCACCGTCGCCGTCAGCAGCGACTGCACAATGATCCGCCGCTTTTTCTGTTCGGTCAGTCCCTCCGTCAGTGCGATAAACAAAGGTACCAGACCAATTGCGTCAATCGCCACAAAAATCGGAATCATCGCCAAAACAATCGACTTCAACATACCCGCATTCCTCAATAATAATCAATCATCATTAATCAATAATCAATTGCCAATCGTCCATCGACAATCGTCAATCGTCCATCCCAAAGGGCCGGCAATTCTAACGCGCAAAAAACCGAATACAACCCGATTTTCAAAAGAAAAATCAAATTCCCAACCCCCAAAAACAAAATCAATGTTTAAACATTTTAAACCCCGATTTCCCGCGCAAACCACCTGAAAAATTTTTCCCGATTACCAATACAAGCCCCCAAACAATAGCGTGGAGTGTCAGCGACACGACGCGTTTTCCCACATCAGATACCGAATATAAGTGAAGGGTTTGGAGCTTCCATCCATAACAGTATCCCCCAACAACAAGCAAACCAAATCCTCTCTTGACAATTCCCCCGCTCTCCCGCATAATACCATCCATAACAGATGGACAAAAAAATGGTGATAACGGAAGAAACAAACATGAACAAAACTCCCGTCACGCTCATCTGCCTGATTGCAGGACTCCTGTTGCCGCTGAGCAGTATCAGTCATGCAGATACTGCCGTGACCAACAACCCCGCCAACCCAACCGAGCAGCTAAAGGCCCTAATCGAGTTGCCTGATATTCCAGCCCCGAATTATATTTGTGATTTGATCGCCGCTGGTGCCGATGTCAATATTCGAGGCCAAGTGTACGGATGGACCCCGTTGTTTTTGGCTTCGAGCTGTGGTTTTAATGAGATTATCCCCATTCTTTTGGAAGCGAAAGCAGAGGTTGATGCTGTTGATAACATGGGGCAGACTCCCTTGATGGCTGCGTCCGGCAGGGGGAATTTGGGTGTTGTCAAAAGACTGCTTGCGGCAGGGGCCGATGTCAATGCAGCCGACAACGAGGGAAATACGGCCTTGATAACGGTTGCGCGAAGGTGGAATTATGATGCTGTGAAATTGCTGTTGAAGGCCGGCGCCAATGTCAACGCAGGCGACAAGGACGGTTATACCGCACTGATGGGAGCGTCTTTCAGAGGCAATGTTGATACGGTCAAACTGCTGCTGGAATACAAGGCAGATGTCAACGCCGCCACCAATGATGGCGTTACCCCGTTATTAAAGGCCGCTCAGAAAGGCCATGTGCAAATTGTCAAGCTCCTGCTGGACGAAGGCGCAGATGTGGATGCCAGGGCAAACTATGGAGATCGACATTATACTCCGCTAAGCCTCGCAAAATCCGGCGAACACACCGATGTTGTCAAGCTGTTGTTGGCTGCCGGGGCCAAGATGGATTTGCCATGGGATGACGGCGATACACCGTTAATTTCAGCCGCATGGCAGGGTAAAACTGATATCGTTCGGCAGCTGCTGGCCGCCGGAGCTAATGTCAATGCCGGTAATGCCAGAAAGGTTACCCCGCTTTATGCCGCCGCAGCATTTGACCATCCTGATGTCGTGCGGCTTTTACTCGCTTCTGGAGCCAATGTCAATGCTGGTGACATCGATGGACTGACGTCGATTCATATTGCATCCGGAAGGGGACACGATGCGGTTGTTCAGCTGTTGCTGGCCGCCGGAGCTAATGTCAATGTGAAAAGTAAATACGGAGAGACTCCTTTGCAATCGGCCGTCGCTTTCGGGAGTGACAAGGTCGTTCAAAAGCTGCTAAGTGCCGGAGCGAATGTGAATTCAGCCGTCGAAAATCGGGATTCGCCCTTGATCGCAGCGGCATTGTTCAATCGGAAACGCATTGTCCCGCTGCTGTTGGCTGCAGGCGCCAATGTTAACAAACGGGATTCTCGAAGTCGGACAGCTCTGCATCATGCATGCTGGCACAACAATCAGGATATTATCCGATCGTTATTAGCCGCCGGCGCAAATGTGAATGTGCTGGATGACAGAGGGTATACGCCGTTGCTGACAATGACAGCCAGTATGAAATGTCACTCGGTTCAGCAATTATTATCGGCTGGCGCCAATGTCAATGTTGCAAACAAAAATGGGATGACACCGTTGCACATGGTCTCTCGAAGAGGCACTGTTGACGTTGTCAGGCAATTGCTGAATGCGGGTGCAAATGTCCATGCCGTCGCGGAGTATAATTCAATCAAAGACACCCCGTTGAGCCTGGCCGTCAAAAACGGACATGATGAAGTCATGAAATTACTCATAGCCCGCGGCGCCACCGAATAAATCTATAAACTGCCCCCAAGTGCAAGGCAGGAAGATTTTCATCTTCCGTGCTATTCCGTGCAGCTTGTCCCGCCGAAGCTTTGAGCGAAGGGGGATTCCGTGGTGAGAAAATCGGGCACACCCGAAAGCATGCCCGATGAGAATGTTGTTTAACCCCGGCGGTTTTTCTTGTGGGGCTTGTCGGCCTTCTTTTTCAAGCCCTTAAACACAACGGTCTTGCGTTTTTTCTTCGCGGTGGCCTTTTTCTTTTTGCCGAAGGGTTTGTAGCCGCTGTTTTGGCTATCGCCGCCGCTGGTTTTTTTCTTGCTGTAGCTTTTCCGCTTGGACTTTTGGCCCTCACTGCGGCTGTCCTTGTTATAGCTCTTACGTTTTGATTTCGAACCTTCGCCGCCGCTGTCTTTCCCATAACTCTTACGCTTGGGTTTGCGTGAGGTGTCCGCTTCGCCCGCAGCCGCTTTACCGTACTTTTTGCGGCTGGTCTTTTTGAAAGTGGATTTCTTTTTGTCCGGTGATTTCGGCCGGGACTGATCGGATGTCGCTTTTTGTCCCTGCTTGCTCTGGGCACGCTTACGCTGCGACGAGCCGGGCTTGCTCTTTTTCTTTTTCGCTGCCGGCGTCTTATCCAGCTTCACGGTCTTCGTATACGCAAACCCCGGATAATTCTTCGCCTCCAGCGTCTGGTCGATAAACCGCTCGATCTTCCGCAGCGAATGCACCTCATCCTTCGCCACAAACGTAATCGCGTCGCCGGTCGCCTCGGCCCGTCCGGTCCGTCCGATCCGATGCACATAATCCTCCGCATACCCCGGCACATCAAAGTTGATCACATGCGAAATCCCCTCGACATTGATCCCGCGTGCCGCGATATCCGTCGCCACCAGCACCTGGTACTTGCCGCTCAAAAATCCATCGAGCGCCTTCTGGCGTTTCTTCTGCGTATGATCCGAATGCAGCGACGCCGCCGTGATATCCGCCCGCTTGAGTACCCGGCAGATCTTATCTGCTCCGCGCTTTGTCCGCGAAAATACCAGCACGCGATCCAGTTCTTCCATTTCAAGAATATGCTGCAGCAGTTCCATCTTCTGTTCCCGCAGCACCGGGTACACATGCTGAGTAATCGTCTCGATCGGGTTATGCTGCTTGCCGATCTGAATCTGAACCGGGTCGTTTAAAATCGTTGCTTTCAGCTTCTGAATATCGCCGGTCATCGTCGCCGAAAACATCAGCGTCTGCCGCTCATCCGGAATGTCTTCGAGAATTTTTCGGATGTCGCCGATAAATCCCATATCCAGCATCCGGTCCGCTTCGTCCAGCACCAGCACCTCAACCTGCCGCAGATCCACCGTCCCGCGACTGGCATGGTCCAGCAGTCGTCCCGGCGTTGCCACCACGATATCCACCCCGCGCCGCAGCGCCTTAAATTGCTTTTGAATCGGCACCCCGCCATAGACCGCAAACGATGACACATCCAAAAACCGCCCGTAGCCGGTAATGGCTTTTTCGATCTGCACGGCTAATTCCCGTGTCGGCGTCAGGATCAGCGACTTAACCCGCCGCCGCTTCGGCTTAACACTGTGTTCCAGCCGATGCAGGATCGGCAGCACAAACGCCGCCGTCTTACCCGTCCCCGTCTGCGCACAGGCGATAATGTCTTTGCCTTCCAGCGCAGCCGGAATCGCCTCCGCCTGTATCTCCGTCGGCGCAGTATACCCCGTCGCCAAAATCCCCTGAACCAAAGGATCCGTCAAACCCATTACTGAAAACGGCATTGTATCTTCCTAAACTAAACTCATATCATGGTTTCGATCACACAGATCAAAACACAGTGGTATCGGCCAAGGTTTCCACGCGAAAATCAATGAGGATTGAACTCTCGAAATGCTGTCATTTATGCCTGTATACCGGATACGCACACCCGCCTTATACCACAGGGGAACTCTAATAGCAATAGAATTGCAATATAAACCCGAAAAACGAATCAAATGCCTTGAAAATCGAATAATCTTGACAAAACGAGCCGACAACGGTACAATAATGAACCTCATTAGAAGAGTTCTCACGGCTGTAAATATGGAACAGTATGTTCATGGGCGCATAATGATTAGGAGTAGGGCAATGCGACAGATAAGTAGTGTACTGGTAATGATCATCGCCGGCTGTTGTTGGGCCGCTAATGGAGACATGGGCAATGGCGATGGTTCACAGGGCAATCCATACCGAATTCAGGATGTCAATGATTTTCAGGAGTTTTGTTCAGACTTGACATACCGGGCAATCGACGTCTACACCCGCTTGGAAAGTGATCTCGACCTTGATCCTGATCTTAGCGGCCGACAAAGCTATACCACCGCTGCTGTGACCAGTTCGTATGCCGGCTATTTCGATGGCGCCGGTCATACGATCTCCCACCTGACTATTGACACGAACGGTGCCGGTACGAATCAGCTTGGTCTGTTTTGGGGCATCGGTGCCGCCGGCCAGGTGCGCGACCTTCACCTCGTCAATTGTTCGATCACCGGCGGAGTTGAATCGGATTACGTAGGCGGTTTGTGTGGGAGGAACTATGGCAGCATCATGGATTGTGATGCCGGCGGTACGGTCAGCGGCGATGACTATCTGGGTGGTTTGTGCGGCAGAAACGACGGCAGTCTCACCGGTTGTCATGCTGTCGGTTCCATCAGCGGTGATGACTATCTTGGCGGTTTGTGCGGCAGTAACTACCAGAGCATCCAACGCTGCTCGGCGAACAGCACTGTCAGCGGAGACTACTATGTTGGGGGCCTGTGCGGGATGTCATCGTCCGGCACGATTCATAACAGCTATGCCGGCGGCCAGGTGACAGGTAACTATTGGCTGGGAGGAGTATGCGGGTACAATAGAGAAACCATCATTGCCAATTGCTATGCTGCCTGCACTGTAGGCCAGACGTCCGGTTCGGGTTATTATTGGGGCGGAGTCGTTGGCGAAAATGGTTATAAAGGCAGTATCATCAGCTGCTACGCCGCCGGAGTGGTTGTATCCGGCACCAATTATCGAGGCGCTTTATGTGGTAAGATCCATTACGACGCCACGATTACCGATTGCTTTTTTTATCTTTTTAGCGGACCGGATAACGGCTTGGGAACGGTACTGGATGAATCGCTGGTTCTGGACGAAGACACTTTTGCAGGATTTGATTTTGCCGGAAATTCTGATGACGGTACGGACGACGACTGGACACTCATCAGCGTTTTTTGTCCGAAACTGACCTGGCAAGCGGGCAACGGTCCCGTGCCGCCGTCTGTGTCTTCGACAACTCTGACCGGCAGTGGTTATGCGGATGACCCGCTGCAGATCAACAGCGAGGCTGACTTTTCGGAATTTGCGTCCAATGACGGTCTGAGCTTGGGGTATTATATCTTAACCACCGATATTGACCTGACCGGCGAAGCCTTTACCGCGGCCGCCGTGAACAGGGAATTCGGGGGGCATTTTGATGGCGGGGAACATGCCATCAGTAACCTCGTCATTGATACCGAAGGTGCCGAGACCGATTATCTGGGATTGTTTGGCACTCTGAGTGCCAGTGCAGTGGTCACCGACCTTGGCATTGTCGATTGTAATATTCTGGGGGGCGAAGGTTCCAATTATCTGGGAGCCCTGTGCGGCAGAAACTACGGAAACATCAGACGCTGCTATTCGACCGGGTCGGTTTTCGGCGGCGGAAGTTCTCACCAGGTTGGCGGTCTTGTTGGATCCAACGGCAGTAACAATATCAGCAGAAGTTATTCAATCGCTGCTGTAAAAGGCGATGAAAATATCGGGGGCCTTTGCGGGTACAATTCGGCCGGCAGTATTGCCAATTGTTTTGCTGCTGGCTCAGTTGATGGAAAAAGCTACACGGGCGGCCTGTGCGGGTATAATTACAACGGCAGTGTCAATGCCTGTTACGCCGCCGGCAAGGTCAGCAGAGACGGCCTGTATAACATTGGCGGCTTGTGCGGTCGCAAAAATATGGGCACGGTCAACAACAGCTATTTTTATCTGTTTAGCGGGCCGGATAATGGCCTGGGGACGATCCTCGATGAATCACAGGTGACAGCGGAAAAATTCGTTGGATTTGACTTTGCCGGCGATCCGAATGACGGCACCGATGACAACTGGGCAATGGTCAGCGGACATTGCCCTAAACTGACATGGCAGACAGACGACGGCCCGCCGCCGCCGACGCCCCCGATAACGACACTAACCGGAAGCGGATATTCAAATGATTCATTCCAGATCAATAGTGATTCTGATTTTACGGAGTTTATGACGAACAGCGAGCTTATGGATGGTTACTATCGCTTGAACACAGATATTGACCTGAGTGAAGAAACCTTTACTGCCGCCGTTATCAACAGGGATTTTTACGGCCATTTTGACGGTGACGGTCATATTGTCAGCAACCTTACGATTGACACCGCCGGCGCTGATGACGACTATCTTGGACTGTTCCGCAGGATGAATGATTACAGCGCTGAGATTAAGAATCTTGGCGTTGTTGATTGTAATATCATCGGCGGGGATGATTCAAGCTGTCTTGGTGGTCTGTGCGCAGTGAATAGTCGCGGTACTATCGCAAACTGTTATACGACCGGTTCGGTTCGTGGCGGTCAATATGTCGGCGGTTTGACGGGAGACAGTTCTGGTATTATCAACAACTGTTTCTCAACGTGCTCCGTGTATAGTCATGCCGGGATGGCTGGCGGCTTATGTGGCGATAATGGCAGTCTTATTGATAGTAGTTATGCAAGTGGCACAGTGACTGGCGGCGACAATGCATCCTGCCTTGGAGGCTTTTGCGGATTCAGTGTGGGCACGATATCGAAATGCTATGCGGCGGGAGATGTCTCCAGCGGAGACAGTTCCTCGGACATCGGGGGATTCTGCGGTGAGAACACCTCGACTTTTACCATTAAAAACTGCTATGCTGTTGGAGCCGTTGTTGTAGGGGATAATGCCTCCAGGATTGGCGGTCTTTGTGGAAATAATGATTACGGAAGAATCCATAATTGTTATGCCGTCGGGCCTGTTGTCAGCGGCAGTAACGTCGATAGTATTGGCGGTCTTGTCGGTAGTAATGGCTCCGGTACCACATCAGACAGTTTCTGGGACATTGAGACATCAGGTTTAACTGCCAGCGATGGTGGAGCAGGCAAAACAACAGCAGAAATGATGACGGAAAGCACGTTTGCCAGTTGGACATTTCATCCGGATGAAGAGTATCCAGATGAACCTGTCATTTGGATGATGCTGCGGGAGGGGGAGGATTATCCGCGTTTGACTTGGCAGACGATTTTTGTGGGGGATATCGCGGGGTTGTATGGGACGAATCTGGTGGATTTTGCTTATTTGGCGAATTACTGGCAGTTGGATGACTGCGGCGGGATCGACGATTGTGGACGGGCCGACATTGACGCCGACGGGATTGTTGGCCTGGGTGATTTGGATGAAATCGTGACTGACTGGATGAAGGATTCCTTCTAATCTTATCAGGGAGCAGATCCAATACCCGTAAGTGATGAATATTTAACCTGCCTGAAGGATCAGTTGGCGGCCTTGGGTGAAGTCACACACCGGTGAATGTCCAGTTGGGCCCGCGGGCCATTTATCTGCTGTCATCAGCGGTGTGTCCTTCGTCGTTGATACCCCAGGTATATCATACCTGCGGCAAGCAGGCAGACAGTTGACGGTTCTGGAATCTCCGGCTGCACAGACAGATCGATCGAATTATCCGGGATATCCAACGTAAATGTCTCTCCCGCACCCGCATCCCACTCGAATACGACATTCAGCTCAAAAGCACTCGACGGCAGCGAAAATGATGTGGGGTTGACAAACTCAAACTCACCCTCATAATCCTGCGAACCGACCGGGAGCGTTTTGGGATCCGTTGAAAACGGGTAATCCCCAATAACCGGCAGCGTGACATAGCCGTTGACATAATACGCCCCTGTCCCGCCGGACAAATCGACGGTAAAGTCCCACATTGCATAAAATGCTTCGCCGTCAGCGATCCCGACAGTGCCCGTGATCGTCGCCTTGATGGAACCGGCCGTCCCATCGCTGACAAACGTCCCGCCGCCGGAAAGTTTAAACGGGTCTGCCTGGGTGCCGCCCCCGCCGATCAGATCAAAGTCGCAGATCCCGCTGCAGCTGACCCCGCCTTCGGTCACAAGTGTGTAATCGGTAATAGTCAAACCGCCTTCCGCACAAACACACAAAAGGGCGACGGTAGAAATGAAAAAGAAAAACATGGAGTTGAATAACGTTGGTTTCATGTTCGGACCCCTTAAAAATAAACACAGTCATCAAAACTTTTAAGGTACTCAAACGAACCAAGGATGCGATGCTTGTTGCTGCCGTTTCGTCTTTCCAAACCTTCCCCCGGCGATACAACCATCATACCGAATCACCCCAAAATTGCAAGAAATTATTAACCCGTACCTCAAAGACTGATCCCTTTTTTACATCAGTTACTTGTTAATCCTGAACAAACAATCAGTAAATATATGGACTCCCCCCGGCAAAGTTTAGCTCCGAAAGAATCTTCACAAACAAGCAAAAAAACCCATACAGCTACATGAAAAACGGGGGATTCCAAGATTTCTCTTGATTCCGGACCAGATGAGTAGGTATAATCAATTCTCTGAAAAACTGGAAGGATAACCAAAAACAGGAGCTTCGGACGGTGAAAAGCAAATTTATCATGTTTACAGCAATGCTTGCGATGATTCTCTGTACCAATGCAAACCTCCGAGCCGCATACCCCAGCGCCGACCTGACCGGCGACTGCAAAGTCAACCTCGACGACCTCGTCATCCTGGCCGCCGACTGGCAGACAACGTATGATTCAATTGACCTTGCCGACATGTCCGATCAATGGCTGGAGGATGAGTCCTCTACCTTTATAACGACTTGGGATACCAGCCTTGACAATGACGTACCTGAGGGCGGTACATCGACTGTGACATTGGCGCTGGCCGGAACAGTGGACGCCACCATCGACTGGGGGGATGGTATAGTGGACTACGTAACAACACCAGGGCCGCATGAGCATGACTACGGCACAGACGGCATCTATACGGTCTCAGTGAACGGTCGTGTATCAGCATATAACAGTTATCGCAACGGCAGCGGCCATCCTTACGAAGATGAAAAAAAGCTGATACGTGTTGATAACTGGGGACAACTGGGTTTTACCAGTATGAATCGTGCATTCTATAATTGTGATAATCTGACAGATGTTCCGACGACTTTGACAGGCCTTGAAACGGTTACTGATATGAGCGGTATGTTTTTTAGTGCGGACATCTTCAATCAGGATATCAGTGGGTGGGATACTTCCAACGTGACCAATATGAATGGGATGTTCTCTTATGCGATTTTGTTCAACCAGGACATCGGGGGGTGGAACACTTCCAGCGTAACCGATATGAGCGGAATGTTTGGCAGCGCATCAGCGTTTAATCAGGATATCGGGGCGTGGGATACGTCCAGTGTGACCGATATGAGCGGAATGTTCAATCGCGCATTGACGTTCAATCAGGACATCGGGGATTGGGATACGTCCGGTGTGACTGATATGAGTAAAATGTTCGGCAGCCTATCGTTGTTCGATCAGAATATCGGAGGTTGGGATACTGCGCGCGTCACTGATATGAGCTATATGTTCGCTGGAGCGAACTCGTTCAATCAGGATATCGGCAGTTGGGATACCTCCGGCGTGACTAACATGCGTTCGATGTTCCGATATGCGGTGAAATTCAATCAGGACATCGGCGGTTGGGACACCTCCAATGTAACCAATATGATAGATATGTTTTACCATGCCGAATTGTTTAACCGGGATATCGGCAGTTGGGATACCTCCAGAGTGACCAATACATCTTTCATGTTCGCCTATGCGTTCTCATTCAACCAGGATATCGGTGAGTGGGATACATCAAATGTTAATTATATGATCGCAATGTTCTCTGGTGCGTCCTCATTCAATCAGGACATCGGGGACTGGGATACCTCACGCGTCAGGGAGATGGAATCGATGTTTGACTATGCGTCTTCATTCAATCAGGATATCAGCAGGTGGAACACATCAAGTGTTACCACCATGCGTTCGATGTTCTACCAGGCGTCCTCGTTCAATCAGGATCTGTCGGGTTGGTGTGTGGCACGGATTTCTTCTCGTCCGTACGGATTTGACTCCTTCGCCATGAATTGGACGCTGCCTGATTCACGACCGGTGTGGGGAACCTGCCCATGATCCAATGCTGTAATCTCTCTAATCCTATATAAGGACTATGGACTAAGGACTAACCAATGCCCGTAAGCGATGAATATCTTGTTTTTCTAAAGGACCAGTTGGAAGGCTTGGGCGAGGTGACGCATCGCCGGATGTTCGGCGAGGCGGGTTTGTATTGCGGGCCGCACTTTTTTGCCATTGTCGTGGACGATGTACTCTACTTCAAAGTCGATGACACCAACCGCCCCGATTACGAAGCCGAGGGCATGGAGCCGTTTTCCTTCACCACCAAACGCGGTACCGAAGTCATGAACTATTATGAAGTCCCCATCGACGTCCTCGAAAACAAAGACGCCGCCTGCCAGTGGGCACAAAAAGCGATCAAAGTCGCCCAAACCGCCAAGCAGAAAAAGCCCAAACGCAAAAAAAGCAAATAGACCTTCCGCCCCACCCCTCAAGCCTCAAGTCTCAGGCCTCAAGCCTAATCCCTACTGCTTATCCGTCGCCCCCGTCAGCAGCGTCACATTGCCCGCCGTAAAGAACCCGTCAAAGTCACCGTAACGGTGGATATACTCATTGACCAGCAGCGTATTCGGCGACGGCTTCGAAAACGTCTGCCGCAGACCTTCCGCTTCATCACCCACCAGCCCGATCAGAAACTCCATGCCTCCGTCCACCAGCGACTCATACGTTGTCTCGATCGCCTCCGTCCGAAAGGCCATGTGATGAACCCGCGGCCCGTAATTATGAATAAACTTCTCCGTCGGCCCCGACTGCGTATCATCGATATACGGCCGGATGCCCGAGGTGAACACCATCGCGAAATCGCCCTCCGCCCGGCGGGCTACATTCGTAATCGAGTTAAACTGCTTGACATACACCGAAAATTTAAAGTTATGATTGGTCAGCATCATAAACTCAACAATCGCCGCGTCACGGTCACGCGCCTCCACCCGCGTCGCGGTATGATCGAGCACCCCGATATTCGTCAGCATGGGATTGTCGCGTTTGACGCAAGTCAGCTCAATCGGACGACTCTCACAACTGGCATAATTGTGGACGCCGGTTTTCCACTCAATATACCCGTACGAAATCTGCGAAAAACTCGACGGGATGGTTTGAATAAAGCGAAAGTGCTCCGTCTCTATAAAATCGTTGGTCAAAAACCGCACACCTTGATCCCGCTGAATGGCGACATAACGCTGCAAGTCCATTGCCTCAAAGACAAACGTCTCCAGTCGCGTATTCGGCAAGTGATCCGCCTTCGGGCAAGGCGTCTCGCTGTGAAACGGCCCATCCGTCGTTCGGGACTGCACCAGAATATTCGGCGAACCATCCGCCGCCAGCACCGCCGTTCGTAACTGTTCATTTTCAAATGCCGCAGTGAGATGAAACCCCGTGCCGTCCAGCAGTTCCTGCACTGCTGCATCCTGTCGATCCCGCTCGGTATTGATGACCACACACGCCAGGTTGCCCACCAGCCCCTCCAGCCCCAACTCAACGCGCTGCTGCTGGACTGCCTCCGCCTGCTCCAGCAGGGCACTGTCGCTGTTAACAAAACCGCCCGCACTGTCAGTGGTGACTTGCGAAGATGTGGTAAGATGTTCAAAAACCGATGCTAACTGTGGACAAATATGTTTCCGCATACGACCCCTCTATTGGCTGGATTTTCCATGCACGATAGTAGTGAAAATTGATTTTCCCAAAGACAATCTTAATCTAATTGATTTTCAATATTATTCAAGGAATTTTCCCCGCATTCCAGAAAGCGCAAGAGTGACTGTATGACTTATGACGCTGAGCCTGTTACAGGTAGAAAGTCATGGCCGTTGCCATGCGAACACAGGTCAATCGTATTGCTCCATCCACTCCGGCCACGACGGCACATACCCCGTGTCATACTCCCGGTTCCACTTCCGGGACCACAACTCTTTCAATTTGCAGTTATCAACACTCAGGTCAACATACAGCATCCCGATTCCTTTTTTGCCATGACGGGGAATCGAAAAGTGCGCGATTTCACCACCATACCCTCTCCACTGGCCTTCTGAGCTCGGCGGTGTGATGGCATTAACTGGGCTAATTTGCGGGGCGCCCCCTCGCCACATACTGTCCATCATCAAAGGAACCGTCGAAGCATTTCGCACTCGATCAAATCCTCCCCACAGCTTCTCGGCCGAACGATTCTGGTTGACCCAAGTTGACGAACTGCTGCCTTTATTGGTACACCAGGTATTCATGCCGTAGCTGCACCATTCATTTTCAGTGGCACTTAAACCTGCCATCGAATAAGCATACTGTGTCCCGCCGTGAGCATCAACCGACCAGGTACCGTCAGACTTCATTTGCGCAGGATCCTTTTTTGATGCTTCCGGGCACAGCAGCATCTTTTTGCGCTCCGGAAAATACTCTCGCATTGGGATGATCCACGCGCCGCGGTGATAACCTGCGTTGAGAACCATCCAATGGGGAAATTTACCGTCAAAATCATCACTGTACATCTTCCACACCAATCCCCACTGTCGGAGATTCGATTTGCACACAACCGTGCGCGCGTGGCTTTTCGCTGTTTTCATGGATGGCAGAATAATCGACAGCAGCAAGGCAATGATGGCGATAACGACGAGCAGCTCAATAAGAGTAAAACCTCTCTTTTCCCTGTACATAGTTTCCCCTTGAAGAAATAAGAATTCGATCCCGGACACTTAAGTATAACCTGAGAGGAGGAATTTTTTGAAAGGAAAATCTAAAAAATGAGACTTTATTAGGTAATTTCCCTGAAACTGACCCTTTCCGAATCTTTGTGTCAATCGTCTATGGTTTTTTCTTTTGCAATATGATCCGTAATATCCAGAAATCCCCTGTGGTTCTTAAGTGGTTTTTAAAAAAGACTTTATGTGCTTTTTCAAAGGGCTTCTGTTAAGAAACTTCCGTTGTCCTGCTAATAATGGGGAGTCCAGAGACTGCATCCCCAATTTTTCCGTGTCATTCCGTGTTTTCTGTGGTTGATATAGAAGTTCCGTCGTTGCATAGATAACTCCGCGTAATCCGACACAGCGCCCGCAACCGCTTTTCTGTCCGTGTTCCCGTTTCATCGCCTGTGGCTTTCTCAAATGCCTCGGCAATCAGCCGCTGCTGCTCATCCGTCACAAAAAATGTCAGCGGAGTCAAAAACGGCTTACGGGCCGCCGCTTTCGCTGGCGCTTGTCGATTCGCCAGTGCCTTCAGCTTCTCGATCGCCGACCGCGTATCCGGCAGCAGCTTCGCCAATGTCCCCATCTCACAGTGCCGACACAGCCGTCCGATCAGCCGCCGCTTATTCTGCAGATTACTCCGGCCCTTCAGCGGATTCAGCGTCGCCAGGTAGATTAACGCTTGCGTTTCATCCGCCTCAAATACCACACAGTCCGCTTCCGCATAACCCAACCGCTTCAGCGCCCGCACCCGGTGGTGCCCATTCAAAATCTGATACGCCCCAACCCGCCGCGGATGCCGCCGCACCACGATCGGCTCATACTGTCCCGTCCGCTCAAGATGCCGAACCAATTTATTAAAACTCACCTGACTCATCCGATTCGGATTATCCGGATGCCCCGCCAGCCGCCCGATTGAAATCGACATCATCTGCTGTTTCCCGTTTCGCGAATCCATAAAAAGCTCCTTTCCTAAAACATTCTATTCTGTAATCCTCGCAAATCTCACTTTTCGTCATTCCGAGCGCAGCCGAGGAATCTATTTAAACAGGTCGTCTTCTTTAAAAAACACTTGAATAATCTACCTTTATTTTCGATAATATAATATTGATTAAGTTCTGGTACTCATAGTTGAGACAAAAAATTCGAGGGAGATACTAGTGGAGAACACCCAAAGGCATCTGAAAGCGGGTTTAATCTGTGCGATTGTATCTGTGATTGTCTTTACATCATTGGGAGTAATAGGATGGGCATGTGGAGAGGGAATATTACTCGATGTTAGCACAGTGATACTAATTCCACTAGGCAGATTTTGGGAGTTGATAGGGATTTCCGGGTGTCAGGCAATGGGAAATCTTGTATTTATCATTCTCTCGATTCCAGTGTATTACTTTATCTTAGGTTTTTTGATTGGATTTCCTTTTTCTGTTCTTGGTGAGATAATCGATACATTGAATGAAAGAAGGGCAAATCCAAATTGATATTTATTGAGATCAAAGTGATATGATACAGATAATCTCTGAAAAACAAAAAGGCATCTTTCGAGCCTTATCCATACTGTCGGCTGTGCCCGCACTTTGGCTGGCATACCACCTCGTACTTATGTTTTGGAGAGAACTTTTTTCATTAGACAGCGGTTCCCTGTTCGTCTTCGTCATAGGTGCCTTTTTGGCAGTAGTATGTTTCTTCCTGCTGAGACTGACACTTCGGCTCTGGACACAATACGACCTGAAACAGATGAACCGCTGGGCACTCTTGCCGGCAATTTTTATTTCCTTGCAGATTCATCTTGCTATTTCTGATGGATGCGAATCTTTGCTCAGCCGCCGCTGGTCCGAGTTGGACATGAGTTTTGTTGGAATAGAAATTGCGCAGTTCTTTGCACTTGCCGCGGCCGGAATAACCTATCGAATCGTCAAATGCCGGCTGTACCAAACCATCGACCGAACCGAACTGATTAACCCCATCGAATTTAAAGGCCACCGAAAAATGTATTTCACTTGGCTTTCAATCCTGTTTGGATTCATGTTGTTTTCTTTACGTGAACTATACGCGCCAATTGGAACCGACCGTGGCGACATGCTTGGTTTACCCTTTCTGCTGCTTTCGCCGCTGCTGGCCATCCTATTCTACAAACTCTGCGTGTACCTCTTCGTCACCCGCCCCCTGAAACACCTCCAGCCCGAACCATCAACCTTCCGCCTGCGGAGCCGCCCGTGAACCAAAAATCCAAAGACGAAACCCGCTGGCTCGCACGTTTTTTCGGGATCCTGGTGATCCTGCTGGGGGTTTGGAGCCTCTGTGTGCAGTGCCTCAAACTGCTGACCGATTTCGCCCCAACGCTCGTTATAGCTGTCGCATTCGCCGGGTTTCTTTGCTGGCTCGGCTATAAGCTACTTCGATGTTCCAGCTTATGGAATATCGTATTATGGTCTTCGGAGTACTCCGTAACAAACCTGTACCTCCAGTCACAATACTATCGTATCAACCCGCACATCCGTGCCGGCATCGTCGGCGGCATTATCGTTCTTATCACCCTGTTCTTTCTCCCGGTGTTAAAGGTCTATGGCACAGAAACCTGGTTTTATGAGCTTTCAAGAATAATTTGGAAAACCGCCTGCTGGCCGCTCAAACAGATCGGTTTATTTGACGATACAAGAGAAGCCCCAATCTTTGTGTTTGTCGTATTAACATATTTCTTCATCCTCGGCTTTATCCTTGGAATAGCAATCTCCTTCCTGAAGAAAAAATTCCGTAAATCCCGTAATCCCGTCTAAAAAACATCCGTGTAAATTAGTGTTCATCCGTGGTTCCTATTTTTTTACCTTCGTGCTCTTCGTGTCCTTCGTGGTAATCATCCCCTCCAAGCCGCAGCCCGGGAATGCGTCTCTCCGGATTCAGCCAGGCAAAATACCGTCCCGGCGGAGTAAGCTTACCCAGCAAAAAATCCGTCCGCTCAACACAGTGTTCCATCTCCCGCTGACTGCCAAATTTCTGCAGAAAGCACCCCATCTCATACAAAAGAAACTCACGGCGTTGAGCATCAAGTCGTTCAATCGACGCATAGACCGCCTCGCTGTCAATCCACAACCGCCGATCAATCCCCACCGCCTCCAGCGCTGTCGCCATCCGCTCAGTCTTCACATCCGCCGTCATCTCAAACGCCTTCATTTCCGCTCGCTCAAAAAACGGATGAAACTTGCCCATCACACTGACCGCTTCCACCATCGCCGCGCCAACCCGCGGCATCGTCTCACTCACCAGCCAACTGGCCAGCCCCAGCCCCCGATACCGTGGCTCAATGATCACCCGGCTGATACACCGAACATGCTCATTCAGCAGCGCCAGCCCAGATGCCCGATCCAATCCGCCGAAAAAACCACACGTCACATCATTGCGAACCGCTAAATTCGCCACCGGCGGCCGATATACGATCACACCGACCGCCGGCCCAATCGACCGCCGCAGCGGATGTTTATCGGTAATCGCAAAAATATCCGTCGTCGGCCCCAGCGGCCCCTTACGATAATGAAAACAGCCCAACGTCTCATAAACAGCCCGATTTGAGCGAACAATTTCTAAGTTCGAATATAATTTGCTTGTTAAAAAATATGACATGCCGCTCCTCCCTTCTTAC
This sequence comes from Sedimentisphaerales bacterium, assembly GCA_028282905.1. Classification (GTDB taxonomy): domain Bacteria; phylum Planctomycetota; class Phycisphaerae; order Sedimentisphaerales; family Anaerohalosphaeraceae; genus 4572-13. Next base: position 20,846 of record JANQGW010000198.1, read on the forward strand.
CAAGGTTCTAATTGAGTTGTTATAAGACCCAGCGTTAAATGATAAGTAAAATTACTGATTTCACGTTTAATTACTGTTGGAATGGTACGATAATCGATAATAGACTGAAGATAATGGCATAATGATAATGAATTAATCAGGAGTAAGACAGAAGTGACAACCGAATCTGAAAATGTAACGGGCTTCAAATGTCCCCATCTGGACAAGTGTCCGTTTTTCCATAAACACCAGGACACCATGTCGGTATTGGCCCAAAAACTGAAAGATGCTCACTGTCTGCATGACAATACCCATTGCGCACGACTATGGATTCGTCAGCAGCTCGGCAAAGATGCCGTCCCTCTCCAAATGATGCCCCACCAGCAGGACTGGGCCGAACAGATTCTCCGCGACGCCGGCAAAACCGAAACCATCTATCACAGAACAACCGCTGCACAACTACGTTAAGTATTTCAAATATCATTCTAAGTATTCATTTGTTATTTTAAGTATCCACTTGTCATTCCAAGCGCAGTCGAGGAATCTATTCAAAAAGCTCTTTTAACTCTTCCCCTGCAAAGGGGGAGGGGGTTGATCATTAATCTTTCTCTGAAAAAATGAAAACTCTATGAACTTGTCAAAGTACTCCGCCAAACTCGATTAAATAGTTTCCTTCTCAAGCAATACTTTCCGGCTCAGTGTTTCCCGCCGACCATCCCGATAAACCACATGCCCCGTGCCGTTGAGATATTTCAAAATCACCACATCCGGTTGCAACTCCGCTAAGATATCCTCATGGCAGGACGCTAATACAAAAAACGTTTTGGTTCGCGTTGCGACTTTACGCAGATTTATCGCGATCACCGCCGCACTGATTCGGTCCAGCATCGACGTAAATTCATCCGCAAAAATCCACTGCCTGCCGGAAGCGATTGCCTTTGCCAGTTGATAACGCCACTGCTGACCGCTGCTGAGATATCGCAACGGCTCCAGCATCGTGAACACATCGCTTAGCCCTGTCTTGCTGAGAGTCGCAACCGCTTTCGGCACAGGCCCGTCCGTACAGTCAATCAGCCGTTCATCGCTGCCGCAGTCAATCTCCTCCAGTCGGATGCGATGTTCACCCGGAACCTGCTCATAAAACGCATTCAGCAAAACGCTTTTCCCTGAACCGCTCGCCCCCGCGATATAACAAATTTGCCCCGGCATCAATGTAATCTCACAGTGATGACAGAACCGCCGCCGCTCAAGCCCCTCGGCCCGCAGTCCAAACAGCCGCATCAGCTCAGCCGCGCGTTCGCTCAAGTCGCTCTTGATGTCAAATTGCTTCTCAATAGACAGTGTGGTCACAAATCACTCCTCCTTCTACGTGTTGATCTTATTGTTTTGCTCTGCGAATGGTATTCTGATAAACAAGCCGGCGAATGCCGCGAATCGTCAGCCGCACCCGGTAAGCCGAAATACCCAATTTTTTCGAGATATCCTGCTGAGAAAGTCCTTGCACAAAATAGGCGCGGGCGATACTGATTTCAAGCGGATCGGGTTGTTTCGTTTCAGCCAGCAGGGCGACCAGTTCCCGCGCCATCAGTTTTTTCAATATACGATGAAACCGCCGGCTGACCGTCGTGGCACTAAGCCCCGTTAGCCGGGAAATCTGTGCGAATGTACCGCCTCGGTCAAAGACCATCTGCAGCAGCACCCGGTCATCCCGGCTCAGCAGATGACCTCGCAGCAGCAGTAATTCGGCTGCCTCACGAGCCTCCTGACGCCTGTCAGACAGCCCGTCATAAGCGGCGCAATAACGTCGTGATGTCACCGTCCCTTACCTCCTTTGAAGGGGATTGAATACCTGGCTGAAATGTCGCGGCCTGCTACAGGACCGCCGGGGCAATACAAAAAAAGCCTCTCCTTCCAACAGGCAATGTTTAACAAACTAAACGTACTATAAAAATGTTAAATATATATCTAACTTTTGTCTCAGTTTATCAAATAGACCCATCATGTCAAGCAAAAGGAAAGAAAAAATACCAGAAAACTTAGCGCACTAATTGGTTATTTTTGTAACCAATTGACTTTAAAAGGTTTATGTGAGGAAGGTTGTGTGTAGTACCTATTGCAGTTAATCAGTGTTGGTATATGGGCTGTCATTCCGAGCGCAGTCGAGGAATCTATTTAAATAGCCATCCCGGCGCAGCCGGGATTCCTTGTTATACCGATCCGCATAAATAAATGCGCGGGTATGACAGTTCTCAGCTAATCGCGCAGATTTTAAAGCGGGTTGGTATTATATAATCAGCATAAATCTGCCTGCCGAATCATAGTTTTAGCGACGGCTGGTGTCAAAAAAAGAGTGCCGCTATGTTTCATCCGCAAAAGGCAAGTCAACCATCACCTCAAGACGACTCCGGACTCCGCGGCAACCTCACAAAAACCTTCGTGCCGGTACCGACTTCCGACTCAATCCAGATGTGTCCGTCCTGGCGTTCTAAGATCCTACGGACAATGGTCAGCCCCAAACCTTCACCATTTTGATCGGTCCCCGGGTGGAGCCGATGGAAGACATCAAAAACTTTATCAATATGATTAGCTGCGATCCCGATCCCGCTGTCCGCAACACAATAAGTCACCGTTTCGTCACTTGTTTCCGCGCTGATATGGACGGTAGGCGTCTGTTCGGGGTGATGATATTTGATGGCGTTATCAATAAGATTTTCAAAAACCTGTTGTATCAAAACCTGATCGCCGCAGCAACCCGGCAGGGCAGAATCCACCGTCACCTTGGCTTCACCTTGCAGGATTTTATAACGCAGACTGTTCACAATGCCTTTAAACAGTCTATTCATATCCAGCGTCTTCACCGTCAGCCGGGTCGCCCCGATCCGGCTCAGCTTCAGCAGCCCGTTCAGAAGTGTATCCATCTTGCGATTACCGGAATTAATAAATTGAAGCGATTCCGGGAAATCGATCTCAAATAGCTGCTCCAGTTCTTTGCGGCCTGACTCGCTGAGAGATTCACTTTCCAGCAACTCTCGAAGCTGCGACAGACTCTTTTCCAACTCGCCGGCAAACCCGCGAATATTTACCAGCGGGCTGCGCAAATCATGCGATGCGATATAGACAATACTTTCCAGTTCTTCATTTTTCGCACGAAGCTCTTTCAGCAGCTTCTCACGGGCCTTTTCAGCGACACGCCGCTCCGTCACATCACGCACCACCGCCTGAATAAATGTT
>JANQGW010000203.1 GCA_028282905.1 Sedimentisphaerales bacterium
GCGTCCAGCAGTTTGTTTGCTTCGGCCATCGCGTCACCGGCAGATTTGCCGCCGCCGCTTTTGAGTTCCTTCTTGAGGGCACGGTTATCATCTATCAGCTTTTTCACTCGTGCGGATACCTGGTCAGCCGGTGTTTTCAGCATGTCGATCAATTCATCGACAACCCGGCTGCGGTCGGCCAGGTAATTCATCAACCCCGGGCCGGTCAAAGCGGTGATTCGCCGCACGCCTGCCGAGATGCTTTCTTTCTTAACAATCGCAAAACCGCCGATATCGCCGGTATTGGTCACATGCGTGCCGCCGCAGAATTCTTTACTGAAGGCATCTTTGATCGATGCTTTATCCGAAGCGCCAATGCCCAGCACCCGCACCTCGTCACCGTATTTTTCACCGAACAGGGCCATCGCGCCAAGCTGCTGCGCTTCGTCAATGCTCATGACCGCGGTGGTCACCGGTTCATTGGCGTTAATCTTCTCACGCATCAGCGACTCGATCTGCTGGGTCTGTTCTTTAGTCAGTGCCTTCGGGCAGGTAAAGTCAAATCGCAGATAATCCGGACAGACCAGCGAGCCTTGCTGTTTGACTGAATCGCCCAGGACACTTTGCAGCGCCCATTGCAGGATATGCGTGGCTGTGTGATTTTTCTTTGTTGCCTGTCGGTTGGCATCAACCGTTACAGTGGCTTCATCGCCTATATTAAGCGAACCGGCAACAACTTTGCCGCGATGCAGCACACAATCGGCCACCTTCTCCGTCCCTTCAACGGCAAATTCACCGGTTGCTGTTTTAATCATGCCACAATCGCCCACCTGTCCGCCGGACTCAGCATAAAAACAGGTCGCGTCCAGCAGCAGCGCAGTTGTGTTTTCGGTATCGGCCAGCGTGCCGTCTGTTTTCAGGCCGGCTTCTTCAACCCAGCCAATGACTTTAGCTTGACAGGTATCCATTTCATATTTCAGTGAATCATCGGTAGCAGGCATCTCTATCCCGCCCAGGTTCGCCGTCAATGAAGTCGATTTCTGCGCCGCCCGGGCACGCTCACGCTGCTGTGCCATCAGGTTATTGAATTGGTCCACATCGACGGTCAATCCTTGCTCGCGTGCCATCAGTTGCGTCAAGTCCAGTGGGAAACCGTAGGTATCATACAACTGGAAAGCATCTTCACCGGCGATCGTTTTGTCCTTGGCATTTTTGGCAGCATTGGCAAAAATTTCAATGCCGCGATCCAGCGTGCGGTTAAAGCTCTTTTCTTCACTGGTCAGCACATCAGCAACAAAGTCCCGGCTGTCCTTGATCTCCGGGAATGCCTCGCCCATCTGATCGATCAGGACCGGCAGCAGCTTTGCTAAAAACGGCTCATTCAAACCCAACACCCGCCCAAACCGGCAGGCCCGACGGAGAATCCGCCGGATCACGTAGCCCCGGCCTTCATTGCTGGGGTTGGCGCCATCGGTTATCGCGAACGTCAGTGTGCGGATATGGTCGGCAACCACGCGAATGGCGATATCAGTCTTGCTGTCCATCGAGAAGGTGTACTTTTGGCCGCTGATCTCTTCGATGCCCTTGATGATGGGCATGAAAATGTCGGTATCGTAGTTGGACGTTTTGCCCTGCAGGAGTCGCGCAAGCCGCTCAAATCCCATACCGGTATCGACATGCTGATCGGGCAGCGGGGTCAATACGCCCTTGGTATCGCGGTTGTACTGGATAAATACGAGGTTCCAGACTTCAATGACATCCGGGTTGTCGGCATTAATCAGCGACGCGCCGGATAGATCGTCGGTACCGTCGTAATGCAGCTCCGAACACGGTCCGCACGGGCCGGTGTCGCCCATCGCCCAGAAGTTGTCCTTTTTGCTGCCGGGGTGTACCTGTTGCGGCGGCAGATGCTTGAGCCAGAACTCGCGGGCTTCAAAGTCCGGTTCCAGGCCTTCTTCCTTGTCGCCCTCAAAATAGGTCGCGTGCAGACGCGTCGGATCCAGCTTCAGGACATCGACCAGAAACTCCCACGCCCAGTCTATCGCCTCCTCTTTGAAGTAATCGCCGAATGACCAGCTTCCGAGCATCTCAAAAAACGTATGGTGATAGGTATCGGTGCCGACGTCTTCGAGGTCATTGTGCTTGCCGCCGGCACGGATGCACTTCTGGCTGTTGGCCGCACGCGGATGGTCCGGCGAGCGGTGGCCGAGAAAGTATTCCTTAAACTGGTTCATCCCGGCGTTGGTAAACAGCAGCGTCTCATCACCAATCGGCACAACCGGCCAGCTCGGCACAAAACGATGATCCTTTTCCTCAAAGAATTTGATAAACGCACTACGTATTTCCTGACTCGTCAGCACAGCAGTATTCTTTCAATGCAAATAATTATTTGGTTTCTTCAGCCTCGATCAGCCCTTTGGCGATGAGGATTTTTTGTTTGACTTCGTCGAGCAGTTCCGGGTTATCGGTAAAGAACTGCTTGGCGTTTTCACGACCCTGGCCGAGTTTGACCTTGCCGTAGTTGAACCACGCACCGGATTTGTTGACGATTTCGTTTTCGACGGCCAGATCCAGCAGGTCGCCGACATAGCTGATACCGCTGTCGAACATGATATCAAATTCAGTCTTCTTAAACGGCGCAGCAACTTTGTTCTTCACCACGCGTGTCCGTACACGGTTTCCGATGGCCTCATCGCCGCCGCTCTTGATCGTCGAAACGCGGCGAACATCCAGCCGAACCGAACTGTAAAACTTCAGGGCGTTTCCGCCACTGGTTGTTTCGGGGTTACCAAACATAACGCCGATTTTCATACGGATCTGGTTGATGAAGATCAGGCAGGTTTTGCTCTTGGAAATCACGCCGGTCAGCTTCCGCAGTGCCTGGCTCATCAGGCGTGCCTGCAGGCCCACATGACTCTGGCCCATTTCGCCCTGCAGTTCAGCGGCGGGTACTAAGGCCGCAACCGAGTCAACAACAATAATATCGACCGCGTTGGACTTGACCAGCATTTCGGCAATATCCAGCGCCTGTTCGCCGGTGTCCGGCTGACTGATCAGCAGACTGCTGACATCGACGCCCAGCTTCTTGGCCCAGGTCGGGTCCAGTGCGTGTTCGGCGTCGATAAATGCCGCCACGCCGCCGCCCTTTTGAGCATTGGCAATGGCATGCAGTGCCAGCGTCGTCTTACCCGATGACTCCGGGCCGTAAAACTCCACCACGCGACCGCGCGGGATACCGGAACCACCCAACGCGATATCCAGCGACAAAGCACCGGTTGAAATACCGTCGATTTTCTTGTGCTGCGACTCATCCATCTTCATGATCGAGCCGCTGCCGTACTGCTTTTCAATCTGCGAGATCGCTCGGTCCAGCGCCTGAGTTTTTGGACTGGCCTCGACCTTGGGGGCCGCCGCTTTTTTCTTCGTCGTTTTTTTCTTTGCTGCTGCCTTTGCCATATTTCAACTCCCTGTATTGTTATTCAAATCCATTTTATTGTTTCACCTCAAGCTCGCTTCCTGTTATTCCGAGCAATGCGAGGAATCTATTCTGTCATTCTACACTTTCAATGCGGCTCGCGATGCGGCCGTATAAACCGGTCCGTCACTGGTCAGTTGGCTGTGATAGACGATCACTTCGGGTGCCGCGACAGTTCCGAATAATTCATCGCCATAACCTGCGACCGCATCAGCCAGCACACGCCCGGCAGATGTATTTTTCACACGGCACAGTGTCAAATGCCCCGCAAAGGGACGATTTTCAATCGGACCGCCCAGCCGGGTCAATTCACGATCCAGTTTGGCCTGCAAGGCCAATAACGATTCGCAACGGGAAATTCCCGCCCAGACCACACGAGCCGGCCTGCCGAACACGCCGAGGCCCTTGACCTTAAACTCAAACGGGCCAAACTCAGCGGCCGTTCGTGTTACCACATCGCACACACTTGTCACATCGCGGTCGTCCACCTCGCCCATAAACTTGAGCGTCAGGTGGATCTGCTCAGGCCGGACCCACTTGACCGCACGGTCGGGCAGGTTGCACTCTTTCTGCAATTGCCGCTGGACCTGCTTGATCCGATCCCGCACCTGCGGGGAAATATCAATCGCCACAAACAACCGCATCGCATTCACTCCTAAGTTCATGTCCGGACAAGCTTTTGTCATACCGAGCGAAGCCGAGGAATCTATTTAAAGCAGTCATTCCGACATAGTCGGAATTCCTTAATTTTACATTTTGCAGTTTGATTTTTAATTTATCTTCAGAACTGCGTTACTTTTCGCAGCAGCTCAAAGCGCTCGTCGATCTTTTCCATGGTTGCCGTCTGAATCCCATGCACTGAGAAGTCTCCGATGGTAAATGACGACACCACCGTGCCGTAAACCATCGCCTTTCGCATCGTCACATAATCAACGGTGTTAGCCTGGGCCAAATAGCCCATCATGCCGCCGGCAAACGAGTCGCCCGCACCCGTCGGGTCAATGACCAGCGCAGTCGGATACGCCGGCAGCAAAAACATTTGCCCGGCATAGTCATACAGCATCGAACCGTGCTCGCCCTTTTTAATAATCACATACTGCGGACCCATATCGAGAATCGCCTTGGCAGCGTTAATCAAATTGGGCTGGCCCGTCAGCAGCTTGGCCTCGCCGTCGTTGAGGATCAGCATGTCAATGCGTTCCATCAGCCGCAGCAGGTCATCTTTGGCCGTCGTAATCCACAGGTTCATCGTGTCGGCCGCAACAAACGATGTGCGGCCCATCTCGTCCAGCAGCTTCATCTGCAATGCCGGATTCGTATTGGCCAGAAAAACATATTCACTGTCACGATAAGTATCCGGCACATGCGGCGGATCTTCGGCCAGCACATTCAACTCCACCGCGTCCGTATGCGCCTCATTCATCGTGCCCTGATACGAACCGCTCCAGCGGAACGTCTTGCTTCCTTTGCGAATTTCCAGCCCGTCCAGATTCACATTACGTCCGGCAAAAAAATCCGCCAAGTCAAACGGGCAGTCTTCGCCGGCGACACCCATAAAATTCACATTGGTAAAAAAGCTGGCCGCCAGCGAAAAATAAATCGCCGAACCGCCAATACAATCATGATTACAGCCATACGGCGTGGTAATCGTATCCACGCCAATCGATCCCGTTACAATCAATGACATCCTGTACTTCTCCTCTACTCTACTGTCCCTAACTCTACCTTAAGGATTCCAAAAACTCGCCGCATCATCCTGACACACACGAGGAAATCGTTAAATTAATTTGTTTATCCTGTTATCCTGTCAAAAGAAATTCCGTCCATCCTGTCTATAATAATCAGTTGCCGTATTTTTCAAGCGTCTGGGCAATCCGTTTCTGCGTTGTTTCCATGCCCAGCATCTGAACCGCGTCAAAAATCGGCGGGCTGACGGTATTACCGCAAATGCCTACCCGCAGCGGCTGGGCCACCTTGCCAAGACCGACTTGCTTTTCTTCAGCCAGCCCGCGCAGTAGATTCTCAACACTTTCAGCGGTCACTTCCTCCAAAGCCGCGAGCGCTTCACCAACAGTTTTTAGCATCGCCAGCCCGTCGCCCTTGAGCAGGACTTTTTTAATGGCTTTTTCGTCATATTCCATTGCCTCATCAGCAATAAACGCGAATCGGCTTTTCTGTTCGATCTGTTCCAGTGTCCGCGCGCCTTCGTTGATCGTAATCAGGTGTGCCAGCATTGCATCATCGGCGGACGCCACGGGCGATTCGTTCTCTTCAAGATACGCCCGGAAGTGCTTCGTCAGCGTTTCGAGCGGTGTCATTTCCGTTTTGAGGTGTTCGGTATTGAATGCCAGCAGTTTTTTGCGGTCGAACAGGCTATTGGACTTGCTGACACGCGACAGATCAAACGCTTCGGTCAGTTCATCAACCTTCATAATCTCGCGACCATCACCGGGATTCCAGCCCAGCATCGCCAGAAAGTTCACCATCGTCTCGGGAATATACCCGCTGCGGAAAAAGTCCACAATGTTAATCTCCGGCAGATGTACGCCCGCTACTTCGGCAATTGCATCGATGACCGGCATGTCCGGTACCATCTTGCCGCGAACAAACAATTCTAAATCTTCAACGGAAATACCGCCGGCGTTGGCCAGAGCCTGCAAATCGGCATCGGGTTTGGCTTTCAGCTCCTTTTTGAGCGTTTTGGGCCGCTCACGTTTGCTGAGCTTGCCGCCGGAATCGCTAACCGTCACTGACATGTGGGCATATTTGGGAATCCGAAAACCCAGTGCCCTTTGCAGAAGCTGGTGGTTCGGCGTATTCATCAGGTGTTCCTGACCACGAATGACGTGCGTAACGCCCATCAACTCATCATCAATGACCACCGCCATGTGATATGTCGGGAACCCATCGCTTTTTTGAATGATAAAGTCGCTCAATTCCGTCGGCTCAATGCGTACTTCGCCGCGCACCTCATCGGTAATCACGATCGTCTCATCCCGCGGAATCGCAAACCGTACGGTAACGGGCCGGCCTTCGGCTTTTGCCTTTTCCACATCAGCCGCCGTCGGGAAGACCTCCGGACGCGGGTAAATATTGTGGCGTTTTTCCTTTTCCGCCGCCAATCGCAGTTGTGTCAACTCTTCCGGCGTATCGAAGCAGTAGTAGGCCTTCTGCTCGTCAATGAGCTGCTGGATGTACTTATCATAGATATCCCGCCGCTCGGACTGATGATACGGGCCGTTCGGGCCGCCGATATCCGGGCCTTCGTCCCAGTCGATGCCCAGCCATTTCAGGTCTTTGAGTACCTGGTCAGCCGCGGTCGCGGTATTGCGTTTCATATCCGTATCTTCAATGCGCAGCAGGAACTTTCCGCCCATTTTGCGGGCCAAAAGCCAGTTGAACAATGCCGTCCTCGCGCCGCCGACATGCAGATACCCTGTCGGCGAAGGTGCAAACCGCGTTACAATCATAAAAAACCTCTATTTTCGCATAATAATCACAGAATCAGGGCCTTAGATTAAGTCACAGCCAGTCCCTTGTCAAGCAAAGAGACGCAGGATTGCAAAAATCCCCTCACAAAAACGATAAAACACTAAAGACAAAGAGGTTATGACAGAATCAGGTCATTTTTTTATAAGGCTGCATTCTGCACCTTCTGCCAAATTATCCTGACTTAAATTTGTCTCAAAAAATAAGAAAGGCCCTCCGCTGTAAACGGAGAGCCTTTCTTACTCGAATTACTATTTTATGACAGAGGCAAACGGTTAGTCCTTATCGTCTGCTTCCTTATCAGTTTCTTTGCTGTTTTCTTTTTTGTCAGCGCCAACGGCTTTGGCCTGTTCGGCGATTTCCAGAACGTCCTCGGCGGGCAGAATTACCGGCTGCATAGCTCCCATGGCCATCATACCGCCGGTTTTAGGTTTGCGAATGCTGGCAATGCCCAGCACCTTACCGGTTTCGGTAAAGGCAGGCGTCCCCCCCATGCCGGCACCACCGCAATAGAATGTGCGGGGCTTTTTCACGACCGCGGAAATGCGGCTCAACTGGACACTGCACTGACGGTCCAGCGATTTACCGAGCCGGCTCAGTTCGATCATCGGATCCAGCATCTCAGCGGTTGCGCCTTTGTCCAGCGGAACATGCTTGAACTTCGGCAGTTCTTCGCCATCAGTTTTTTCGGGCATTACAAACGCAAGATCCAGATCCGGATCTTTCAGCACCAGCTTGGCATCAATTTCCGTGCCGTCAGCCAGCGTAATCTTAACATCTGAAAGTGTACTCTTCGTATTGATCGACTGGCCGCCAATATTGAGCATCATTCCCAGGGCACCGAATGGATCCAGCGCGGTATTGGAAACAACCGTCAGGCCGGACGGGTCGATAACTGTGCCGACGACTTCGATTTCCTGCTCGCCTGAACCGCCGAGCATGCTGCCCATCTCGGACTTGGAGACAGCGCTAATCCACACCAGAGACTCGCCGTAATCTTTCACGATCTGACGAGCAGTTTGAACACGTGCGGCTTCATCCGCCAGCCCCGTAGAGGCCAGACAGGCTGTTAACAATGCAATGATGATTGCTTTCTTCATGTTCTTCCTTTCGTAAATGTTGGTTCGTTCTTTACATAATAAGAATTGTGTTATTTTTGGGAATCATCCGTATCATCCCAGCGTGGTTCCAGTTCCAAATAGCGTGAATGGATACCACGTTTGACAAAGAAGACCAGACGCTTGGTTTTCTTTTCCTTTGCTTCGGTCAACAGTGTTTTCACCGTGCTCACATCCGGCGTCGGCCAGCCGTTAATCGAAATCAGCACATCGTCCCCAAAAAGACGGCCCAGACTGGCCCAGCCGGACGGTTCAACACGTTCCACCAGCACACCTTCAAGCTGGTCATCGAGTTTTTTGCCCGTACGATCCTGAAACGCCAGCTCACGAACGGTAAACTCAAAATACTCATCCTTATAGCGTTTCAGTTCATTCGACGATTTCAGCGGTGACTCCAGCGTCACGGGAATTTTCAGTTTTTCACCATCCCGGAGCACATCAAAAGTTACTTCGCTGCCGATCTTGTACTGGCGAATCATTTCGGTAAAGACCTCAGCCTCTTCCGGACGAGAGATATTAATTTTATCGCCGTCCAGCTTTGTCAGGATGTCACCAGCCTTGAGGCCCGCTTCTTCGGCGGAGTGGTCCTTATAGACCTGCGTAATCCGAACACCTTTCTGCCTGCCTAATTCCAGTGCCTTGGCTAAATCTTCGGTCAGTACCTGTGTGGTCACCGGCAGCCATGCCTTTTTAGACAGCAGCGGCTTGTCTTCTTCCGAGGCCGGGCCTAATTCCACAACCGTCAGGTAGTGACGTGTGTTCCGCTCGAAACCAACCAGCGTAGCAACCGGCTCGTCCTGGCCGCGGGTACGCTCGACAGTAATCTGTTTCAACTGAGAAAGATTTTCAACCGGCTGGTCATTGACAGTGGTAATAATATCACCACGCCTCAGTGACGGCTTGGACTGGCTGGATGGTCCGCCCGTGCGAACACTTGAAACTAGAATCCCCTTGGTGTCCGGGCGTTTCCGTTCCAACGCGCTCATTTTCGTCTGATCGCGTGCGGTAATACCCCACAGTTTCAGCTCAGCATCATCGTCGCGTGCCCGACCCCGGGCCACCGTGGCGACTTCAAATGTTTTGGTTTCGCCATCGCGCAAGGCTTCAATGTTGACGGTTTTACCAATCGGCGTGGACAGGATCAGGCGATTAAACACCGGCACGTCTTCATTGATTCGACAGTCCACATCAACACCGTCATAGGAGGTTACAATATCACCGGACTGCAGGCCCGCTTCGTCCGCGGGAGAGTCCTTAATCACACCGCTGACCAGCGCCCCCTTTTCGGCAGTGCCGTCTTTGAGCCGCGGTTGAAACTCCAGACCAATCCAGCTTCGCCTGACAGTGCCTGTCTCAATCAACTGTTCGGCAATCGACTTGGCCAGGTTGGCCGGGATGGCGCCGCCGAGGCTGCCGATACCGACTTCGTTAATACCAATGATTTCGCCGCGGGTATTGACCAGCGGACCGCCGCTGTTGCCGCCGAAGATCACCGCGTCATGACCGATCCAGCGTACAAGCGAGCCGGTATCCTCACCGTCCAGCTTGAATTGAGAGCCGGCCCCTAATTGCGGCATAATCATCGCGATATTGCTGACAATACCGCGGGTCACCGACTGTGACAGGGCCGCGGGGCTTCCCATCGCAAAAACCACGTCCCCGACTTTCAAGGTTTCCGAATCGCCAAACGTCGCAACCGGCAGCGGTTCGTTAGACTTGCGCTTTTCCAGTTTGAGCTTGACAATTGCGATGTCTGCCAGAGCGTCGGTACCAATCAGGTCAGCTTCAATTTCTTCACCATCCGGCATCCGGCACAGAATTCGACTGGCTTTGCCGGCCACATGGTGATTGGTCACGATATGACCTTCCTCGGTAATGATTGCACCGCTACCAGCACTTTGATACTTGTTCATGCGTCCGCCCGAAGCGTCTTCGACGACGACATTCAGCCGAATCAGTGCCGGGTACACACGCTCCATTGCCAGTGCTAAGCCTTTATCGGCTTTCCGGCTTGCTTTTGCGGACCGGGGGCCAAAGCAACCGGCAATGCCCACAAGCACAGCCAATGCACTGATCAATACCATCCTGTTTAATCTGTTCATACTCTTCCTTTCTTTACCTTCAAAATAATATCTGCCGGCAATACGCCGGTTAGCATACACGTTAATACTGCTAATACGAATAAACCGATGAAAATGTTACAACCTTCTAATCATTTCTCAAAAATCTATGTCAAGTGGCTACTCATCACTGATAAAATGAGAAAATCCCGCAATAAACGGATATTACGGGATTTTTGAATCTGACGGTTTCGGGTAACCTACCCACTCTCACCCTTTCTTCACGTTTCTTTTGTCAGAAATTATCCGGACTGAGACGCGGTTTACGCACTGACTTCCAGCTTTCGGCTCAGCATTTTCTCAAGACGCTCAAACTGCCGCTGCCATTGCTTTTCAAGCTTTTCTAATTGCTCTTCCAGTTGTTCAAATCGCTTATCTACATCAGACTTCGGAGTTGTCGGGAGATCCGGAACATCAATCTCGCCAGGCGGAAAGGTAAAAGCCTCGAAGTTAAAGTTGCCCTTGAAAGGAACTTCGATTTCCTGCCCCTTAAAGTCAACCTTGTAGTCTTTCGATTTTTCGATATCTTCCAAAACCGCTTCACGAAATTTTTCCGGTAGCTGATCAATCGTACCGATTGTTGCTTGATATTCATCATCACCGGCCTTGACAGTCACAGTCGTGTCCGCCTCTTCCGGATTGCCTTCAATGCTGACGGTAAACTGGTCCGCACCGAGACTGTGCTGATAATGATATACACAGGACGCGGAAAACTGCTCGATCAAATTAGAAAAAGGGCTGCTTTGGCCGGCAGGAAAGCCTGGAAAACCAAAATCCATTGTATCAGGGTCAAGTCGAAAAATCCGGTGACGCAAAATCTGTGACGAGTCCGCCTGGGGAAGATACTTCCACTGGCCCCAATTCCTGCCGGCAGGTCTGGCTTCCAGGCGCACGATAACATCTTTCTTAACGCCGAATTGAATAACACCCACCGTTACATCGCGCCCCACCTCTGCGGCCTGAATCGTTTCCGACAGTTCCTGATAATCAGTTACCGGTTGGCCGTCAAACGTCACAATAATATCATCTTTATCCAGACCGGCCTTGTCTGCGGGACCGTCAACCAGAATATTCTGGATGAGTACACCATGGCCCGATTTAAGCTGCGGCAAATGTTTAGTTAATAACGTCGGCAGCGGCTCCTGCAAAAGCTGAACGCCGAAATAGGGCGCCGACGTCTGGGCCGATAGCGGCGCAGCGCCAACACACAATACGAGTACACATAATAAAGCGGTATATAACTTCATTTTTCAATCTCCTGTTCGAGTTTGTATTTAGACTTCACAAAACTTTGTATTGCTGAACGTTCAGAAAATTTATCAATACACCAACCGCAGTTGGCAATCTTCATTAGATGCTTCCAGAGGAAGCCTGTTGAACCATTTCATGGCGAATGCCTTCAACCAACCACTCCTGGCCCTGCTTATCTTTGAAATAATACAGATCAACTTCGTGAACTGAAGGCGTTTCTTTTTGCGGACTCATCGCCTGCAGCACAGGAACAGTATTATCAGGCGTCTGACCAGGTTCAGCAGCAATATGCTGAGTCGGATCAGACGAAGAATCCGGTGAAGTCGCGGACGAAGTCATCATAAAATTCACCAGCAAGCCAATCGCAACCCCAGCCGCTAATCCGGCGACAAATCGTAAATTAAACCGACGTTTCTGGCGAGGCTGCGACTCAATAAAATACGAATCCCGCGCCTGAGAATAGATCATTTCAAATGAATCATCCGGCTCGGCCGTCATCGCCGCTGCGGTCTGTTCAATCCGCAAATCAGTTTGGCGAAGTCGGTCAAAATCGCGTCGAACTTCGGCATCATCAGCCAAAAGCTGTTCAAACTGCTTTCGCTTCTCTGGGGCCAACTGGCCGTCGAGATAAAAATTCATCATTCTTTCAATTTCGGTATCATTTGGTTTCATAATCAACCTCGCGGAATTTTATGAATAGGTTTCTTTTCAAGTATCGCCGCCATCATTTTTCGGGCGCGGAACAAACGCGACTGCACTGCGGCGGATGTAATATCCAAAATCTCAGCGATTTCATCATAGCTGTAATGATGATAGTATTTCAGTAACAGCGACTGGCGGTATTTTTCCGGCAATTCCATCACCGCCGCTGAGACCAACTGCTGTTCTTCACGTCGCTGGGCATCGACATCAGCCCCATCGGCCACCGGCCCGGCCCCGGCATCGTCGGCAAGCGAAATATGAGGCTTTTTGGCAAATTCCATCGCTTCCCGCCGGGCAATCGTCGCCAGCCACGGCTTAAACCGTTCCGGCTCACGCAGCGTATGAATTTTCAACATCACACGCAGGCAAACATTCTGAAGAATGTCGTCAATGTCGTGAAACCGACGCACATAGCCGCTGGTCACGGTGCGCATCCACTGCCAATTCTTATGCAGCAACGCCTCCAGTGCTTTCCGGTCTCCTGAAATCGCTCTGCATGCGAGAACAGATTCATTGCCGGTCTCTATGTGTTTTTCGTAAGCCATGACATATCAAATAGTTACAAAACCATTTCCGAGTCGTCCCCGGTCACTATAGTATAGAGGCAGCAGGTCGGAAGATTGTTTCACATTTTCCAAAAATTTGAAAAAATTCCGTCCGCTGATGTTTTTGGGATGATTTCCTTCTCAACTCCCATCGAAAAAAAATGGCCCTAATGGCCCAAATTGGATTATTGTAGCTGACTTCTGTATTGTGAAGGTGTCAGGCCGATTTTTTTCTTGAAAACCGTCGCGAAATACTGACTGGAATCAAATCCGCAGGCCATCGCAATATCCAGCACATTCATCTGATGTTTTTCGTTGAGTAATTTTTTCGCGCGTTCAATCCGGCAATGATTCAGATATTCCGAAGCGCTCATATTGGTAATCCGCTTACAATAATGCGCAAACCGGCTGCGCCCTAAGTTGCAATGGCGCGCCATGTCCTCCAGCGTCCACGGATAATCAATATGTTCGGCAAGTCCTGCCAGAAACATTTCAACACTGCGCCGGGTGCTGGACAATTTTGCATTCAGTTTGATGTTCTGCACCTGCAGCATTTCAAATACTTCAATGAACAACTCATTGACATAAAGCTGGAGACGCGTTTGAATCGCCTCGGGAGTATGCGCTTCCTGAATGTATTCCGCAATCTTTTCAAAACACTTTTCGATCTGCTTATTGCCCTGCCAGACGACCTGTTCATTGTGGCTCAAAAGCTGTGTTAATTTCAACTGGTCCTGTGGCGCAAAATTCATCCAGGAAGGCCATTTCCACGCGTCATTCGGGCGTCTGACACCCACGTCTAAAATCAGCCAGTGCATTCGACTGGCGGAAATTAAAGGACTGCCAACCTGGTGCGGCTGCCAGGGACGGGTAATCGTCAAGTCACCCGCCTTGAGCTGATGAAGCTCGCCTTCGACAATGAAATCAAGCGTTCCTCGGGTCAGGTACCCAAACTCAATGCCTTCATTGCGATGTGTCGGAAGCCCCCACGACTGGTCTTTATTCGCATCCCAAACACAAGCGACACATAATTCCGGGAGCATTTTTGGCGGCATTTTCACGCCCGGATAGCATCCGTGGGCAAATGCCGAATGGAACAGTTCACCGCGTTTTTTAGCGGATTTGAGGTTTTCACAGGTGTCGGCGGTATGCATTCCGTCAACATCATAAAAAATTGCCGGTTGAGGTTTAATCGTTTTTTTTGCCATGGCCCCACAAGAGTTTAAAATTTACCACTGGTTGATTTTAGTAGATATTCTATTAACTGCGCGCTATCATTTCAAGCAAATTTATACGGGAAAATCTTATGGGACCGGATTTTGACTGTCAATAGACCCTGCACCTCGACGCGAATGTTCTTGATTTAAGCCTGTTAGCAGGTTTGAATATATCTGAAATATCGTATTTAAAAACTTATAAGTTATAAGGAGAAGACAATGAGTCTGGATAGAACTTTGAAGATGGGAATGGTCGGCGGCGGCCCGGAAGCGTTTATTGGTGAAGTCCACCGAAAAGCGGCCCGCATGGACGGCGGCATCGAACTGGTCGGCGGTGCATTCGACATCAATCCCCGAAAGTCCAAACAAATGGCCAAAATCCTCTGCCTTGACCGTAAGCGGTGCTATGGCAACTACGAGGAGATGATCGAGAAGGAACTGAAGCTGCCGGAAGGCGAGCGGATGGACTTTGTGACAATCTGCACACCGAACAACTGGCATTTCCCCATCGCCAAGGCCTGCCTGGAAGCCGGTTTCCACGTGATGTGCGAAAAGCCGATGACGCTGACCGTCAAAGAAGCCCGCGAATTGGTCGCCATCGTCAAGAAAACCCGCCGGGTCTTCGGCCTGATGCACAATTATACCGGCTATCCGATGGTCAAATTGGCCCGTGATATGGTCAAAAACGGTGATATTGGCAAAGTTCGCAAGATTGTCGTCCAGTATCCGCAGGGTTGGCTGGCCACCGCACTGGAAAAAACCGGCCAGCAGCAGGCTTCCTGGCGAACCGATCCCAAGCAGAGCGGCGCCTCCGGCTGCGGCGGCGACATCGGAACACACGCCGAAAACCTTGCCGAGTACATCACAGGCCTGAAAATGACCGATTTGTGTGCAGAACTGACCAGTTTTGTCAAAGGTCGCAAGCTGGATGACGACGTCAATTGTCTTGTTAAGTATAACAAAGGCGCCAAAGGCGTTCTGCACGCCAGCCAGATTTCCGTCGGCGAAGAAAACAACCTGGCAATCTGGGTTTACGGCGAAACCGGCGGTCTGGAATGGCATCAGGAACATCCTAACTACTTATATGTAAAACCTTTAGATGGTGCAACACAGGTTTGGAAACGAGGCAATGAATATGTCGGCAAGTATAGCGACGCCGCCGGACGGGCAACACGCCTGCCTTCAGGCCACCCGGAAGCCTTCCTCGAAGCATTCGCCAATAACTATGTGAACTTCGCTGATACCGTCCGGGCACGCATCACTCGCGTTAAACCCGACCCGCTGATGCTGGACTTCCCGGATGTCAACGACGGCCTACGGGGTATGCTGTTCCTCGAAACGCTCGTTGCCAGCGGCAAAAGCAAACAAAAATGGACCAAATTCAAAAAATAAAAACATAAACTCTGAATTTATAAGGAGATAAAGAAATGGCACGACCTGTTACGATGTTTACCGGCCAATGGGCCGATATGACGCTGGAAGAACTGGCAAAACTCATGAGCGATATCGGCTACGACGGGCTGGAACTGGCCTGCTGGGGCGATCACATGGATGTTTTCAAGGCCGCCGAAGATCTGGACTACTGCAAGCAGCAGAAGGCGATTCTCGAAAAGAACAACTTGGAATTGTTTGCCATCAGCAACCACTTGGCCGGCCAGTTGGTTTGCGACCTGAATAATGACAGCCGCTCGGATATGTTTGCTCCTGCCGATTGTGCGGGCGACGCGGAAAAGAAGCGTGCATGGGCCGTTGATGCCATGAAGAAAACCGCCAAAGCCGCTAAAAACCTTGGCGTGAAGGTCGTTAACGGCTTTACCGGCTCAAGCATCTGGCATCTGCTCTACAGTTTTCCGCCGGTTAGTGATGAAATGATCGAAGAAGGCTTCAAGCAGTTTGCAGACCTATGGAATCCGATTCTGGACGTCTTCGATGAATGCGGCGTCAAGTTTGCACTGGAAGTGCATCCGACGGAAATCGCATTTGACATTATCACCGCCAAAAGAGCCCTGGCTGCCGTCGATAACCGCGAAGCCTTCGGTTTTAACTTCGATCCGAGCCATCTCCACTGGCAAATGGTCGACCCGGTCCGATTTATTAAGGAATTTTCTGACCGTATCTATCATGTACATATGAAAGACGCGGCTATTCAACTGGACGGCTATACCGGCATCCTGGCTTCGCACCTGAATTTTGGTCAGCCCGGACGCGGTTGGGATTTCCGCTCCTTAGGTCGCGGCGGAATTGATTTTGAAGAGATTATTCGTGCCTTAAATATGATTGGATACACCGGACCGCTGTCAGTGGAATGGGAAGACTGCGGCATGGACCGCGTTCACGGTGCTACTGAAGCCTGTGAATTTGTCAAAACCATTGACTTCAAGCCGTCCAATGTCCAGTTTGACGCCGCTTTCGATAAATAATGCGGCTTTAAATGTTTGTGGATGAAATTTAGACGCCCCTCTGATCGTTCTTACTTTCAGAGGGTTGTCTAAACTATACTTTAAGAACACGGGGAAGTTCAAAAATGAATAAAAACATGGTCAGCAGACGTCGTTTCTTGAAGAAAACCACGGGTTTAGCGGTTGGAGCCATTGGTTTTCCATACATTGTGCCCTCGTCGGCCCTGGGCAAGGCCGGCACAGTGGCTCCAAGTAACCGGCTGACCATGGCCCAGATCGGCTGCGGCTCCATGGGCGGCGGTAATCTGAATGCCTTTTTAGGCCTGAGCGGTGAAGTTCAGGTTATCGCGGTTTGCGATGTAGATGATAATCATGCCCAAGCCAAAAAAAGAGCCGTGGACGGCAAATACGGCAATCGCGACTGTAAGGCCTATCAAGACTATCGCGTGCTCCTGGAAAAGGAAGACTTAGACTGTGTCAGTCACGCTTTGCCGGATCACTGGCACGCACCGGTCGCTATCGCCTGTGCTCGCAAAGGTATCGATATGTATGGCGAAAAGCCCTTTGCCCGCTCCATCGCCGAAGGCCGGGCCATGTGTGAAGCGATTGAACGCTATCAGCTTATCTGGCAGACAGGCAGTTGGCAGCGGTCAGTTGGGCATTTCCATCGCGGCGCCGAGTTAGTACGAAACGGAAAGATCGGAAAAATCAAGCATACCGAAGTAGGCCTGCCCAACGGCAACAAACGAGGTCCGGACGCCAAACTTCTGCCGGTTCCCGGCCATCTGAACTATGATATGTGGCTCGGTTCGGCACCGTGGCGACCGCATCAGGATTTTGGCCGCGGCACCGTTCACTGGGACTGGCGATGGATTATGGATTATTCCGGCGGTCAGTTGACCGACTGGGCCGGACATCATATCGACATCGCTCATTGGGGACTGGGACTGGACCGTACCGGACCGGTTCACATCGAAGGCAAAGGCCAATACCCCACTGAAGGCATTTATAACACGCCGTACGCGTATGACTTTACCTGCACCTATGCCAACGGCAACAAGATTCGCGTTGCCAACGCCGCGGTGCTGCCGCACAAAATGGGCGTTTGCTGGTATGGCGAACGCGGATGGATTCACGTTAACCGCGGCGGCATCCGGGCTTCGGATCCCAATATCCTGCGTGAAACGCTGAGTGCCGGCGATATTCGGCTTTATAAGAGCCACCATCATCAGAAAAACTTTATTGACTGTGTTAAGTCGAGAAAAGAAACCATCACGCCTGCCGAAGTCGCACACCGTTCGATCAGTGTCGGGCTGCTGGGCGAAATCGCTATGCAAACGGGACGCCCAATTAAATGGAACCCTGAAACGGAACAGATAATCGGCGACCCGCAGGCCAGCCGCTATCTGATGCGTTCCTACCGGGCACCGTGGCACCTGTAAGAACAAACAACTCAGACAAATCGTTGAGAATTAAACCCAAAAAATGTGACGTTTTAAAAATAAAGGTGGTATCGTGAAACACAGATTATTTACGACTCTATTTATTATTTTAACGGTTATGATGATGGCAAATAATTCATTCTCCGTCACCGACGCGGAAGCCCAAAAGATCCGACAGGCCATGCCGGATAAACCGGTCGTCACTGCCACTCAGCCGCGAACGATGCTGGTCTTCAGTTTATGCAACGGCTTCAAACACGGGTGCATTCCTTACTGGGCCAAAGCACTGGATATCATGAGTGAGAAAACCGGTGCCTTCAAAGTGGTACACAGTAATGACATGAGCGTTTTCTCGCCGGAATCACTTAAAAAATTTGACATTATCTGCTTTAATAACACAACGAAACTGGTCCCGGACAAATCACAGCAGAAAGCCATTATGGACTTTATCAGCAGCGGCAAAGGCATTGTCGGCATTCACGCGGCCACAGACAACTTCTACGAATGGCCCGAAGGCGCCCAAATGATGGGCGGGGTCTTTACAGGCCACCCGTGGACAAGCAACGGAACATGGGCTGTGAAACTGGACGAACCGACACATCCACTAATGAAACCCTTCAAAGGACAGGGTTTTAAAATTAACGATGAAATCTACCGCACTGACGCCCCGCTCTATTCGCGCAAAAACCAGCGGGTTCTGATGAGCCTGGACATGTCAGACGCAACCACCCGCAACGCCAAAGGCGTCAAGCCGTCAGACATGGACACCGGCATCAGCTGGGTCAAACCGGTGGGCAAGGGGCGACTGTTTTACTGTTCGCTGGGCCATAACAATCATCTGACATGGAACACGCCGGTTCTGTCACATTACCTGGCAGGCATCCAATATGCTGCCGGTGATTTGGAAATTGATGACGCGCCTTTGGGCGAACCATCCGGCGCGGCTGTTGTCGCTCCCATGATACCGCTGTTTGACAAACTGGCCGGACGCGACTGGCAGCAACCACGTAAAGATACTGAGTCGCTCAAAGAACTGATCAAACTCCACTCTAATGATCCACAAGCTCTGAAACAGATTGAAAGTAAACTGCTGGAGATTTTAACCTCAGACGCTACGGATGCCGCAAAGGATTTTTCGGGCCGTCAACTGGCTGTCATCGGTACACAGCAGTCGGTTCCGGTTTTGTCGTCGCTGCTGATCGATCCAAAGCTGTCGAATATCGCACGCTGTGCTCTGGAAAAAATTGATGGAAACAATGTGGACCAGGCACTGGCAGCCGCTATTGGGCAAACCTCTGATCAGAACATCACCATTGGCTTGATTAACTCACTCGGCATCCGCAAAAGTGATTTGGTCGTCTCTGTTTCACAGCGTCTGCTGAAAAGCAGTCAAAGTTCAACGCCCGCCGTCCAGGAGGCGGTTCTTGCATCATTGACATTTATCGGCACAGAAGCGGCTGCAAAGGAACTGATGCGCATCCGCCCACTTTTGGCCGGTCGGGCGAAAGCTCGCTGGGCCGACGCCATGTTGGCATGTGCCAACACCCTGACCCAAAACAATCAAAAATCAGCCGCGATGCAATTGTATCAGACGCTGATGGCCGCCGAACAGCCTGCCGTTATGCGGGCGGCTGCGATGCAATCTTTCATCAAGCTGAACACGCAAAACGCCGCTCCATTGCTGAAGCAGGCCTTTGCCGGCGATGATGCCACGATGCGAACGGCTGCCATTCAGGCGCTGCCCTATATGAAAAACTTCCCGGCTCTTTTGCAATTCACCGCATCCAAAGCTGGGACATTACCGGAAGCAAGCCAGGTTCAATTAATGTCGGTCATGACTGAAACATCGCCGGAAATCGGCCGGTCACTGGCGGTCGAGATGACGCGAAGCGAACATGAACCCGCTCGCATTGCTGCCTTTGAAGCACTCGGAAAAATCGGCACTCCTTCGCTGACCGAACTGCTGGCGGCCGGCGCTGCACAGGCTCGCAGCCGCGGCCAGCGTGACGCCGCAAGAAATGCCCTGTACCAACTTTCCACAGAAGGTGTGGATGAAGCAATTGTCACTCAAATCGAAGATTATAAACGACTGGAGACAGATGAAAAAACCGTCGCCGAACTGATCAAAGCAACGGCGCAGCGAAAAAATGAAAACGCCATCCAGCTTCTGTTCCGCATGGCCAATGACGACAGCCAAACGGTTTCCAACGAATCCGTCCGTGCTCTGCAGTTACTGGCCGGTCCCGAATACATCGAAGAACTGGTGGACCTGCTGGCTTCCAAACCGGGTACCAGCACGGAAAAGGCCCTGTTGGTCGCCGCCGGTAAAATCCCGAACCCCAATGACCGGGCGATGATTCTGCTGGATAAATACCCCGCTAATGCCGGCAACGAAAAAGCACAGGTCTCCATGCTGCGTGTGATGGGCAAACTGGGCGATCGTCATGCGATCGGACTGATGAGAAAAGAACTTGCTTCATCTAACGCAGCTATCAGCAGTGCCGCATTTCGAGCAATGACCGATTGGCCCGGACAGGATTTTACTGCGGAAATGAAGCAACAGGCCCAAACTGGCGCAGATGTCAAAACAAAGGTGCTGGCGTACCGGGCCTATATCCGCATGGTCGATGCGTCGGCAACAGAGGTAAATCAATCACAGATTGTTGAGGAACTCATTAATGCCGCGAACTTTGCACCCCAGCCGGATGAGCAAAAACGGGTCATCAGCACTTTAGGCAACTACGGCCATCCCAAGGCAATGGCATTTGTCCAGAAGGCCGCTGCCAATCCGGCACTGAAGGCCGAAGCTGAAATCAGCCTCGTGCGTATTTGTGAAAAACACCTGTTCCGCGATCCGGCCGGCGTCAAAGCTCTGCTGCAAAATCTGGCAGCGTCCAGCGAAAGCTCTTCCGTAAAAAAACAGGCCGCCGAAGTGTTAAAGAAGGTCGTCGATCTTGACGGTGTTGTGCTGGACTGGAAAATTTCCGGCCCCTTTTCTGAAAAAGGCAAGGACGGTCAGGCACTGTTCGATGTCAAGTTTGCTCCGGAACAATCCGTCACCAAAGGCAACTGGCAGCATAGCCTGCCGTTTTATGACGGCAACAAGTCGGGTATTCTGGATTTATCAAAACTGGACAAAGAATCACAACGAGTCGCTTACCTGAAAACCACGCTGATCGCAGACAAAGCTATGCCGATAATGTTTGAAATCGGCAGTGACGACGGTGTTAAAGTATGGGTCAACGGCGTACAGGTACATGCCAATAATGCCAGCCGAGCCGCGGCACCCGGACAGGACAAAGCCGCCGTCCAATTGAAAAAAGGTAATAACCCTGTCCTGGTCAAAGTTACTCAAGGTTCCGGCGGCTGGGCATTCTGCCTGAAGATTACCGATGCCAACGGTAAAACAATATCTGGCGTGAGGGCTAACGCCGGCAACTAACGAATTCAAACCGGCACAAGAGTCGGTTAAGTATGTAATTGATGTAATCAGGAATAATTGAGTTTCACGGATGAAACAGGCCAGTGGTGTGTCATTTTGAGCCGCGGCTCATATAAGGGAAGATACGTTTTTGATATGAAAGGTGATTGTATTACGTTAAGAACAACAGCAAGATGTCTTTATTGATAAGGGAAAGAAGCATGAAATCAATGATGAAGAAAAGCCTCGTGATTGTCAGCGTTCTGGCCGTTGCTGCCGGTGCCGCACAGCATATAACAGATGAACCTGTTATCAAGAAGTGGACCGAGAAAGACAACAACGGCAAGAACATCGAGTATATGACGATCGATGGAATCAAGGTGCATGAAACAGATGAAACTAAACAGCCTCAGCCGAAAATTGTCACTCCAGGCCAGCCAAGCCGCGGTGACCAGGCCGGTTCAGCACCCTCTGACGCGGTCGTGCTGTTTGACGGCACCGAAGAATCCATGTACAAGAACTGGACCGACACCAAAGGCAACCGGACCAAGTGGAAATTTGTCAACGGTGCGATGGAATCCGTCAAAAAAGCCGGGTATATCCAAACCAAAGAAAAATTCGGTTCCTGTCAGTTTCACATTGAATGGGCTTCTCCTTCGGAAGTAAAAGGCAGCGGCCAGGGACGCGGCAACAGCGGCGTTTTCCTGATGGGCTATGAAATACAGGTGCTGGATTCTTATAACAATAAAACCTATCCGGACGGCCAGGCCGGTGCTGTTTACGGCCGGAAAAAACCGGCGGTCAATGCTTCACGCGGACCGGGACAGTGGCAGACCTATGACATTATCTTCCATCGCCCCATCTTTGACGAACAGGGCAAGGTCGTTAAAAAGGGAACGTTTACGGTATTTCATAACGGCGTGCTGATCCATGACCATTATCAGATTACGGGCGGCACATCGTGGCGAGGCCCGCATTCGGTTTCAGAATATAAACCTCATCCGGATACACTGCCAATTCAACTGCAGGACCACGGAAACCCGGTACGGTTCCGCAATATCTGGATCAGAGAGTTAGATGATTAATTTTCTCAGTATAGTATAGAAAGCAGGACTCATTATGGATCGAAGACATTTTATCAAGACAAGCGCAGCAAGTGCAGGGTTATTTTCCATCGTTCCCAGTTATGTCCTGGGGCGTGATGGAAAGACGCCGCCGAGTGGAAAACTGAACATTGCCGCCATCGGCATTGGCGGTATGGGCAGTGCCAACCTGCATGCTGTTTGCAAACCGCTAAGCCGCCGCAAAGACGGTGAATGGCCGGATGCGAATTCACAGAATATCGTCGCGCTATGCGATGTGGACTGGGACTATGCCAAACGTATGTTTGATGAATACCCGGAAGCTAAGCGGTTTAAAGATTACCGTGTCATGCTGGAAGAGATGGGTGACAAAATTGACGCTGTCATCATTGCCACCCCCGACCATACGCACGCCTGCATCGCCATGGAAGCGATGCGTCGCGGCAAGCACGTCTATGTCCAGAAACCGCTGACTCATTCGGTGTATGAAGCCCGGATGCTGACCGAAGCCGCCCGCAAGTACGGTGTTGTAACGCAGATGGGCAACCAGGGCCACAGCGGTGAAGGCATTCGGCTGATCTGCGAATGGATCTGGGACGGCGCCATCGGCGATATACGGGAAGTTCACGCCTGGACCAACCGGCCAATCTGGCCGCAGGGGATGGCTCGCCCGACTGACACCCCGAAAATCCCCAAAACGCTCGATTGGGATCTATGGCTCGGCCCGGCTCCGTATCGGCCCTATCATCCGGCCTATCATCCGTGGGACTGGCGTGCGTGGGTTGATTTCGGTACCGGCGCACTCGGCGACATGGCCTGCCATATTCTGGATCCGGTTTTCTGGGCACTGAAACTGAAATACCCTACCAGCGTTCAGGGCAGCTACGCCACTAATATGAAAGAAGGCCCGGGGCGTAAAAAGCTGGACGTCACTGATTCGTATCCGCTGGGCTCGGTCATTCATCTGGATTATCCTGCACGTGAATCAATGCCTGCTGTCAAGGTCCACTGGTACGACGGCGGTCTGCTGCCCGAGCGACCCGATGAATTGGAAGAAGGCCGTCGCATGGGTGACAGCAGCGGCGGCGTGATCTTTGTCGGCGACAAAGGCAAGCTGATGTGCGGCTGCTATGCCAAGAATCCGCAGTTGATTCCTTACAGCGAGATGAAAGCTTATAAACGCCCCGCAAAGACATTGCGACGCGTCAAGACCAGCCATGAAATGGAATGGATCAACGCCATCAAGGAAGGACGCCAGGCCAGCAGCCACTTTGACTGCGCCGGACCGTTTACCGAAATGGTCCTGATGGGGAACTTAGGCCTGTATAAGCCCGGTCACAAACTTCTGTGGGACGGCGAAAATATGAAAGTCACGAATTATCCCGAATTGAACAAGTATGTCAATCCGACTTATCGTGAGGGCTGGTCCCTCGAAAAGAAAGTATAGTAACCCCCGTAACCGGAGGACTTATGCGAAAAAACATAACTCTTTTGATAATTTTACTGTTAATGGTGACGGCTATGACTCAGATTAGTGTTGCGTCGGGCCACCCCTCACCGGAAGCCTACGACGGCTGGCGGATGGGTGCGCAGACCTGGACGTTCCGTAAATTTACGCTGTTTGAAGCAATTGACAAAGTTCGTTCACTGGGACTGAACGGTATCCAGGCTTTTCCCGGCCAGCGCGTTTCGGCCGATATCAACGATAAATTCGGTCCGGACCTGACCTCCGAGCAGCGTCAGGCCGTCAAAGATAAACTTCAGGACGCCGGCGTCACGGTGTATGCCTTTGGCGTCACCGGAGTTCCCGCAAATGAAACCGGGGCTCGCAAGCTGTTTGAATTCGCCAAAGACATGGGAATTAAAACCATTGCTTCAGAGCCGAATCCCAACCAGTTTGATCTGATCGAAAAGCTTTGTATTGAATATCAAATCAAGCTGGCCGTTCACAACCACCCCAAACCGAGCCGCTACTGGAATCCGGATACGGTACTGGAAGTCTGCGAAGGGCGCAGTCACTGGATCGGTGCCTGTACCGACGTTGGACACTGGGTTCGCAGCGGCTTGAACCCAGTGGATTGCCTCAAAAAGCTCGAAGGCCGGATTCACGATGTCCATATCAAGGAAATCGAAGACGGCCACGACGTTATCTGGGGTACCGGTGCCGGCCGCATTAAAGGAATCCTTGAAGAACTGGATCGGCAGAGGTATAATGGAACCTTCTCAATTGAATACGAGTATAATTGGGACAACAACCTGCCTGAGATTCGCCCGTCCGTCGCCTACTTCAACAGCATCGCTGAAACACTGAATCCGACCGGCTGGGCCCCCTTGGTTAAGAGCGATTTCTCCAATGTGGAAACCAAGGGCAACTGGTTCTTCAAAGACGGTGAATTGACACTGAAACCTAAAGCCGGAAGCGACCTGTGGACGAAAACAAAGTATAACAATTTCGTTCTGGATTTGGAATATAAAGTAGAAGCCAAATCCAACAGCGGCGTTTTTATTCGCACGCAGGACCATAACTGGCTGCCGTGGATCGAAGTGCAGGTCGAAGACTCCTTCGGCAAGCCGACCAGTCGTCATATTGCCGGCGGCATCTTTGACATCAAGGAACCGACCGTAAACGCGATCAAACCGATTGGACAGTGGAATCGCATGACCATTACCGCCGACGGCCCGGTGGTCCGCGTGGTTCTCAATAATCAGAAAGTACTGGATATCAACCTGAATAACTGGACGAAAGCCCATCAGAATCCGGACGGCAGCAAGAACAAATTTAATGTTGCCTACAAGGATTTACCGCGAAGCGGTTGGATCGGCCTGCAGGATCATGGTCAGAAGGTCTGGTATCGTAATATTCGAATCAAAGAACTGTAATCATAAAGATACAGAAGAAGAAAGGTAGTTATTATGTCGAACGATTTAAACAGAAGGCAATTTATACAGACGACTGCAGCTATTGGAGCGGGGCTGTATGTCAGCGGTAAGGCACTCGGTGCCGACGCGAAGAATAAAGACGTGCTGAATGTCGCCCTGCTGGGCGCCGGCGCCCAGGGACGGGCATTGATGGATGCAATCATTGAAAAAAGAGACCCCAGCATTCGCTTTGTCGCCGTCTGTGATATTTGGGACATTAACCTTCGTCGTGTTCAAAAACGTCTCAAAGCCTACAGCAAACGCTACGGCTATCGCTACGCGGGCTATACGGACTATAAGGAAATGCTGGACACCGAAAAAGACCTGGACGCGGTCATTGTAGCCACGCCGGACTTCTGGCACGCCGAACATACGATTGCCTGCCTCAATAAGGGACTGCATGTGTATTGCGAAAAGGAAATGAGCAATACCATCGAAGGTGCCCGCAAGATGGTTGAAGCCCAAAAAGCCAGCGGCAAAATGCTACAGATCGGTCACCAGCGCCGCAGTAACCCGCGGTACCGCCACTGTCATCAAAAGCTCATTACCGAAGCGAATCTGCTGGGACGCATCACTACGATTAACGGCCAGTGGAACCGAAGCAAGGCCTCTTGTCTGGACCGCGAACTTGAGAAAAAGGAAACCCCCATTGACGAAGCCACATTGAATAAGTACGGATTTAAAAACATGCACCAGTTCCTGAACTGGCGTTGGTTCAAAGGCCTCGGCGGCGGCCCGATTGTTGACCTGGGCAGCCACCAGATTGACATTTACAGTTGGTTCCTCGGCGCCAACCCCAAGAGCGTTATCGCCAGCGGCGGCGTTGATTACTGGAAAGGCCACGAATGGTATGACAGTGTGATGGCCATCTTTGAATATGAAACCAAGGCCGGCCCGGTTCGGGCGTTTTACCAGACGTTGACCACCAACAGTGCCAACGGTTACTACGAAAGCTTCATGGGCGACGAAGGTACACTGGTGATTTCAGAAGCCTCCAGCCGCGGCAGTGTCTATCGTGAAAGCTGGGTCGAAGAGAAGAAATGGGATCCGTGGGTTGCTAAAGGTTACATCGAAAAAGTCGAAGTCGAAAAGCCCGAAGAAGACAGTGACGAAGAAGCCGTACTGGATCTGCGTGAAACAGTACCGGCCGCTGAATATAAAATCCCGGTCGAGCTTGAGGGTGCCTATCACCAGCCGCACCTGTTTAACTTCTTTAATTCCATCCGCGGCACGGAAAAACTGAACTGCCCGGGCCAAATCGGCTACGAAACCGCCGTGACCGTCCTGAAAGTAAACGAAGCAGTTCAAAAGGCCACCCGGCTGGAATACACTGACAGCGAATTTCATGTTTAATTAAACTCGAAGGAAACTGTAAATTGAAGAATATTGTACGCACACTGATACTCAGCGTGTGCCTGCTGAGTACCGTTGCTGCCGGTGCCGATGACAAAGAACGCATCGGCGAAGGCAACGACGGTAATCGCAGCGGCCCGGTCCATCATTTTGAGTTATTCGATGAGGCCGGCATGAAAATCCGCGCTGAAGACGAAAGTCCTAACCCGTTTTCGCTCAAAAAAACCTGCGGCGAATGTCATGATTATGAAAAGATTGCCGCAGGCTGGCATTTTAACGGCCATAATCCGGAGGTTGATCCGGGCCGGCCGGGACAGCCCTGGGTCTTGACCGATTCCAGAACACGGACGCAGATTCCGCTGTCCGGCCGAGGCTGGGAAGGAACGTTTACCCCCGAACAACTGGGCGTAACGCCGTGGGAATTCGTCAAAAAGAATTTCAGCCATTTCCCCGGCGGCAGCTATGGTGAAATGGCCGCAGAAGATGTTGACGATGAGATTCGCCAGAATATCAGCGGTATGTATGAGATCAACTGCCTGACCTGCCATCACCGCAGCTACAAGCAGGACCACAGTCTGGCTGCTCTGCAGGCCGGTCGTCAAAATTATCGCTGGATCGCCGCCGCTTCAAGCGGCAAAGCTGAAATCAAAGGCGTTGCCCTGAGCCTGGACGACTTCTTTGACCCGGAATTCGATGAGGGTATCGAAACGGTCTATGACAAGAACATCTTTGACAGCGATGACAAGGTTTTCTTTGATATTGGAATGCCGAGCAATGACCAGTGCTATTTCTGCCATTCCAATCAGAATCTAGGCGTTACAACTGACGACGAGTGGACACGGGATGAAGACGTGCATTTACAATCCGGCCTGAACTGCATCGACTGCCACCGCAACGGCGACGACCACATGATTACCCGCGGCATCGAAACCGACGGCCCGGGCAAGTCGCTGACCTGCGAAGGCTGTCACGTCGATGAACACGGCGACAGCCCGGAACTGGGCCGCCTAGGCGCTCCCAAGCCTGCACACCGAGGTATTCCGACAATTCACTTTGAAAAGCTGACCTGTACCGCCTGTCATTCAGGTCCGTGGCCAACGGAAGAGGTCGGCCGCTGGAAAACCGCCCGCATTCATAAAACAGGCCTGCACGGCAAACATAACCTGGATATCACCCAGCCGCACGTGTACGCACCGGTCCTGATGAAAGGCGCCGACGAGAAAATCGGCCCGTACAAAATCTTCTGGCCGGCTTACTGGGCAACGGTGGAAGGCGAAACGCTGACTCCGTTGGCCCCGAAAGATGTGATGGATGTTGCCGGCAAGACTCTCAAGGCCAAGGTCGAAAAAGTCGATGACTGGCGGCCGCTGACCGAAGCACAGATCACTGACGTCCTCAAGGCATTCAGTGATGACGAGCAGACGGTTGTCTATGTCGCCGGCGGCAAAAAGTACCAGCTCAACGGCGAAACACTCGATATCAGCGAGGACGACGCAGCCAAGCCATATGCCTGGCCGATGGCTCACGATGTGCGACCCGCCGAACAGGGTTTGGGCGTTCGTCTGTGCAAGGATTGTCATACAACCGATTCTGCCTTCTTCTTCGGCAAAGTCCAGGCCGACAGCCCGGTTCAAACCGAAGGCGGCCCTGAAATGGTCGAGATGATTCAACTGCAGGGCATCGACCGACTGTACATGTGGATGTTCAATGCGTCGTTTGTCTTCAGGCCGATGCTGAAAATCGTCGCCTTCGCCTCGTGCGGCCTGATCGCCCTGGTCGTGCTGGCGTATTTCCTTCGAGCCGTTGCTGCAATTTCCAACGCCTGCAAAGAGGAGGTGGTATAATGTTTAGATGGATTTCAATCATAAGCTTTGCCGCGGTCTTCGCCGGCATCTTTTTACATCACCTCATGTTTCCGTGTGGATACGCGCCGCGGTTTTCCTTCGGAGCACTCATCCGCAAAGGCGTCCATCTGCTGTGTCTGCTGTTTCCGGCTCAGCACTACGGCCTGCCGCGAAAGTTTAAAAATCTGGTCTTTCTGGTGGGACTGCTGTGCTTTGCAATTCTGGCACTGACGGGATTTCTTCCGCTGGCTTTCGGTCACCGTCTCGAAGGCTACTGGCTGATGCTGCACGCAACGTTCGCACTGGTCTTTATCGCCTGTGCAGCGATCGTCGTTTTCCTAGGTGCTGGCCATTACGCATTCAACAAGAAAGACGCCGACGCCATCCCGCCGGGACTGAAATGTCAGTGCCCCAAAGACGGCTGCTGGCTGACGGATACGGGAGTTGGCGCCAAAGTCGGCTTCTGGCTGCTGGCCATACTGGCCCTGCCGCTGACGCTGACGATGGTGCTGAGTATGCTGCCGCTGCTGGATACGCACGGCCAGGAACTGATGTTCCACCTGCACCGTTGGTGCGGACTGGCCTTTGCATGGATCGCTATTGTCGAACTCTATATGCTGGTACGCATTGGGGTTCTGAAAGATACGAAATAACGGATTGTTTAATCAAAAACGCTGAGTCATTCAAATCGTAAAGGAGAACGGACTATGGTACAAGCAGTCGCACTCATGTGTGTATTTGGACTGGGAATGTGTTTTGCCTTATTGGGCTCGATTAGTGTCAAGTTGATGCCGCGTGTCAAAATTGACGCCGGCAAGTTCGGAACGCTGATCTCAACATTTATGTTTGCCTGCCTGATCGCGTCACTGGTCATCGGCGTTGTCACCGACGCCATCGGCTACAAATGGGTTGCCCTTGTGGGCTTTGTGGCAACCGCAGCCTGTATTTTCATCCTGGCAATGGGGAAAAGCTACGGCACGGTCATGCTGCCCAGCAGAATGCAGGGCAGCATGACCGTGCCGTAGCTTTTCCCCAT
>JANQGW010000223.1 GCA_028282905.1 Sedimentisphaerales bacterium
TCTGGCTTTTCGAAACCACATCATACGCCTCAATATCAATCACCGGCGGGGTTTGCCAGTTTTCAAAGTCGAAGCTGTCGCCCTTTTTGAAGAAAATCGCGAACTGGCCGCCCTCCGGGCCCATCCAGAAGCGTTCTTCACCGCCATAAGCATTCATGTGCGGCGTAATTTCGCCGGAGGCAATCGCCTTGTAATTCAGCCAGCCGAAGCTGTCTTTGCCGCCGACAGTGCTGGTCATGACCCGGCCCTGATAATCCGGCACCACCGCCACCTGCGCCGAACCATCCGGCGACGAAAGCGTGATCACATCCACATGCTTTTCAAGAAACACAACATCTTCGCTAAACGTCCGCTGCATCTGACAACCAGTTAGAAATGAAACAGCTATTACCAATGTAAATACAGCCTTCGTTTTCATCTGAGCATCCTTTCTTTGAAAAATCTGTTCTGTTCGGCCCTCAAATTATCTTTCTAAAAATTCGTTTTTGATGAGGAAATAATCGACGCCAAGTGCGTACCTGCCCTGATTGGCCCCGGCATGCTGATTGGCTCCTGTAAACTCAAATCGAATAGTAAAAGCGTTATTAACCGGGTCACACTGGCCAAGATCGACATTCGGGGTGGTAATTCCGGGATGTATGGCATATAAATCCTGTGCGACTTTCTTCTGCCCATTGACATATATATCAAAGTTGCCGCTATTTCCACCAACCGCGGCGCTGATGAACAGTTGAGATGTTTCAAACTGCTCGGTGAGCTTAAACTCAACATAATCGCCGGGCTTTTCGAACCAGATGTTTTTCATGCCGCCGCTGCTGACCTCGCCCCACATGGGGATTTTTGCGAAATCCTCGATAACATTGCCGCCGGTTTTGGAAAATTCCAGCAGTTCCGCCTCTAAAGCTCCATCCACAATGTATTGCTCTTTTTTGGCCTTTTCAACCACTGCCTGCAAACCTTCCAAAGTCGGCAGATCCATCGACGCCATGTTCGGCAGCGGCGGGCGATTGTGTTTAACACCGGGCCGGCCATACCAGAAGGTTGTCTGGGCGTACTGGAGATAATGCCATCGCTGACGGGTTCCGCAGGAGGATTCAAAATCAAACTTGATTCGCTGTTTAAACGGAATGGCGTCGAGCACACGCGTTCGCGTGCAGACATTGTAGCCCATCGAACGCGGGGCGCCGACAATCACATTGCCGACAAACAGATTGGCAAATTCATCGGCCGGTGTCGGTACCACACCCCCGGCCCAACCGTAATAGTCCTCAGTGCCGGTACCAAAATGAGACGGGAAGTTCTTCTCGAAATCACCATCAATATAGATTTTCTCATCGCCTTCGCCCCACCAGCCCTGCCGGGGATTGAGTACGGTCCATTCGTCACCAACCACCACGCCGCGGCCGCTCGCGTCCAGGAAATTCCAGTCAAACAGCGGAAACGTCGGTGTCGGCTCGTCCATCCGCCATGAGGCGTAAAAGTGCATGGAGTTGTCCGTCCAATGCCGGGGACTGGTAGTGACTGACAGGTTTGCCGTGACAGCTTGTTTGCCAAGATTTTTCAGCGTAATTTTGCCTTCTTTTTCATAGGGCATCACCCAGCGGCAGACCATGGTACCGTCAGCCTTGACCGACCGTTCCCACAAATCGTATGGATGAACCTTGCCGACATTGCAGAAAAAGTCCCCGACCGGCGTCCAGACCGATTGCACGCCGTCAAATTCACCTATCAGCACAACCGACCGCAGTGACTGGGCGATATCGTCAGTATCGCTGAGATGAATCGCAAGCTGCCGGACGGCTCCGCTGCCTTTCGGCAGTGAGAAAGTCAGTTGTTCGCCGCTTTTCAGTTGAGACTGGCGGTTTGCCGTTTTTCCTTTAGCGTTAGGCTTATTATTGAGTACCTTAGCCACTTCCTTCTGCAATTCAGCGGTGTTTTTAAACTCCTCCATTGTAAACGTCTTAACCGATGTCCTCGGCGGGTACTTTCGATAGTTGATAATGTTATAGAACGCCTTCTGGTCCATGGTGATCTTACAGCTTTTGGCGTACGGTATCGGAAAGTAAAGATTACCCGCCCGCGTCGATTCGGCGGCAAACGGCGGCTTGACAAAATCCTGCCCTTTGACCAGTTTGAAAAAGTTCGCGGAAATTGCCGGTTCCGTCGCACCGTCCAGGTAGAAATTGATATTGGTTCCGGTGGTGTTGTGCAGGCCGTAATAGAAACAGACCGCCCATATTTTGGTAATCACGCCGGGGCCGGTATCTTCCATGAGAACCCATTCTTTACGGCCGTTGATGTTTTCAACACGTATCGCACTGACGCCGTCACTGTCGGCAAACCAGCCGGGCTTATCCGGCGAAACCGACGCCCGATTGTAACTGCTGGCCTGCTTACACTCATAGGCCGGCTGCGGAAATTCAGCAAGCCGGTCCCGGTCGATCATTTCCCTCAAAAGCGAACTGATACTGATTGCTTCAGCATCTTTCGACAAGCAAACCGGCGACAAAAACGCAAGCAGCAACAATACAAGAAAAAAACGCTTATTCATTGTGAATCCTTTCGTGGACGTAATTTTATACCCAAAACCACTCTATTTCAAGCCCGCAATCGGGCACTATATATTCAAAAAGTCCTCCTGAACGTCTGTTTCGCTCAGGAGGACACCCCACTACAACTGTCGAACCAATCGAATAAACTATTGGTTGATATCTCTGCCAAAAATTCCGTGAATCGTCCAGTCAAGATTCGGCATAATATTCCACGGCGGAACATCCTGTGAATTACCCGCACGCTCGGTCACTTCACTCCATTTAACCGCCTCGGAGTGACCGTCAATAAATCCGGACTGATAAATATGGTCACCTGGAGTTGCACCGGCACTGCCATGGATCGGTTTTTCTAAAATCTCTTCAAAAGTCCAGCTTGTCACCGGATAAAAACATGTCGAGGCAATCAGTCCCGCCGGGGCCTTGACCTGAGCGGTTTTCCAGCCGTTAAAATCTGCGGCAATGTCCGGATACTTGCTGACCGCATCCATCGGACTGAACATCTTCACATACCAGACATAGCTGTAATCGACATTGGCCTCAATGCCCAGTGTGTCCGGTTCAATCGGATGGTCGGAATCTGTGATTTCCCGTTTATACACCTCTTCCCACCAGTAAGCTACCGACCCCGGATCGTAAGGGTCGCCCGGACAGTGCAGTTTAGTCGGCTCAACACCGCTGGAAATCATCATCGCCGGGAAATGCAGAAACGGATTCATGCCGGGCATATACGGCAGCCTGCCGTCATTGCTCATGTCATAGACGCTGACCCCGATCATCGTGCCGCGGATGTTCGCCAGACACCAGACCTGCCTGGCCTTGTCCTTGGCCTTTCGCAGTCCCGGCATCACAATCGCCATCAGCATCGCGATAATCGCAATGACCACCAGCAGTTCAATGAGCGTAAAGCCCCTCTTCTTATTGTCGGCTCGTTTTTTCGCAAACATTTTGTACATGTCCTTTCCTGATTCTACATTCTCCACAGACAGGCGGGGACTGCCCTTCGCGAGTCCCCACCCAAACATTTCTATCTACCTCTATGTCAAAAAATTCATTTATTTTATTGCAAATCCAGCAATGGAATCGTCCGTGACGCTTCGGCCGGGCTGGCGCCGCGGTTACTGCTGCTGCCGGGTTTGGCGTACCAGAAGGTTGTTGTCGAAACCGCGTGGTCCACATCGGCCCCGAACAGCGCCCGCGAAATCTCCATGTTCATACTCAGGCTGGAACTGAACGGAATCGCATCAAGACTTCGGGTACGGTACTGAACATTCTGGCCGCCGGGGAAGCATTCGGCCCGAATCTGCCCGATAAACGGTTCGTCAAAGAAATCGGTTACCGCCGGGACAACACCACCGGCATAGCCATAGTAATCTTCGGTCCCGGTGCCGAAATGCGACGGGAAGCTTTCGCCATCGACATAGATTTTTTCGTCGCCTTCGCCCCACCATCCGCCGATTGGAACGCCAACCGCCAGAGAATCACCGATCATCACACCCTGACCTGAAATATTAACAAAGTTGAAATCACTCAAGGGCTGTGTTTCCTGCGGATACACGTGCCGCCAGCCGGCATGGAAATACATCGTCTGGCTGTCCCATGTCCAGGGTTTGGTATAGGCATTCATCGAGGCGTTAACTGTCTGGCTGGAAAGATTCAACAGCTTCACCTCGGCGGTGGATTGATACGGCATAATAAACCGGCTGACCATCGTGCCGTCTTCTTCAGCAGTGCGATACCAGCCCTCAAAGGCGCGGTATTTGACGCCGCAGAAGAAATCGGCCAGCGGACACCACACCGTCTGAACGCCGTCACAGGTAATCTGAAGTATAGTGGAACGCAGTACCTGCGGCGTCATGTATTCGGCCACGTCGATTTCGAGCGTATAGATCGCGTTGCTGCCGCCGGGCATTGCAAGCGAAGCCTCACCGCCTGCGGCAATCGCAGTCGTACTCATCGTCGATTGTGCTCCGGTGGTATCGGTCACAGCGTTCTGGAGGAGCTGGGCATTTTCAACCTTATTGGTCATGGCCGTGTTATACGCATCCATCGTGAACGTCTCAACATCGGTGCCTTCAGGATAGGTTCGATAATTGATAATATAATAGAAATTCTGCTGATCGGTGGTAATCTTACAGCTTTGGGCAAAGGGAATCGGCAGGTAAAGATCGCCGGCACGGACGGTTTCAAAGCCGTACGGCGGCAGGATAAACCGCTGGCCCATAAATAAGGGAATCATATCTTCCATGATCACCGGCTCGGTCGCGCCGTCCAGATAAATCTTGAATTTGGGGCCGATATGATTATTTAGCGAATAGTAAAAATACGGCGTCCACGCATGGGTTACACAGCCGGGGCCATCGTGTTCCATGAGTACCCACTCGGTCTGGCCGCCAATCTGCTCAGTGCGAATACATTGCGTCCCGTCACTATCAGCAAACCAGCCGTTGTAATCATCCGGCGTCACGGACGCCCGGTTGTAACTGCTGGACTGCTTGCACTGATAATACGGATCCGGATAACGAACCATCGCTTCACGGTCCACCATCTCGTCCAGCAGGGTTTCAATGGTAATCGTCTGTTTGACGGTCAGCCAATCCTGACAAAAGATGGCAAAATCCTCAAGATTAACCGACCCATCATCATTCAGATCGGTGGACTTTGTCGGAGGCGGCGTAATCGCTTCGGCTTCCGTGGTAAAGGACCAGACATCGCCGGTATGAATAACCTGACCTTCCGGAGTGTCTTCGATTTCATCAATTCGCCAGTAATAGGTTGTCTGATACGCCAGATTAGCGGTATTGTAGGAATTGGCACTGATCGTACACTGAAATTCCGGCGAATTGGTCGTCGCATCCAGAACGCCTTGCTCGGTCTGGCCGAGGTAGACCTGATGGCCGGAAGCATTGTAACCGACTGTCCACGACAATGTCAGGTCACTTTTCTGAATAGACGTTGCCCCGTTGGCAGGAAACGGAGTCGTTGCCTTGGAAGGCGGAATCATCAGCAAGTCGCCCACATCAAACAGTCCGGGGCCAAATGTGAAGACTCGCACCGAGTCAATCGTGCCCTTCCAATAGCCTTCAAATGTCGGGCTGCCGGAATTGGCAGAACCGCCGTTAACTTTGTCATTGGCACCGATGGTAAATGAAGTCTGAACTGGCTTTGCATTGTTGCTGCCGCTGTCAATCAAAATTCCGTCCACATAAAACTGCACAGTTCCGGCATTGACCACACAGGCATAATGATGCCATTCGCCGACAGGGACGCTGTATGTTACAGGCACGGGCCAGCCAACACCCGGTGCCAAAATGCCCATTTTATTGCCCTGCTGAATCAGGGCAATGCCACCGTAGTTGGTACCGCAGGAAACCAGAAAATTAAAACCGTCTAAAGCATCCGCTTTGGCCCAGGCCTCAAAACCGTAGTTGTCGGCCACCGGCAAAACATTCTGCCCAACATTGTACCAGTCGTCGCCATCGAAAACCATCGACAGGTTGGAGTCGTCAATGTTTGTATCGGCACTGTAAACAGGACTGCCGTACCGGGTCAGGTCAACGCCGGCAACCGCATCGACCGTCGGATCATTGCCGGTGTTTCCGGCCGCCGCAGATGGGTCATCTTCACCCAGTTTATAATAGGCCACTACATCAATCGCCGCACCGGACCAACTGATACAGAATAATGATAATAAAATAATGACTAATTTCTTTGATGTCATTTTTGACGGTCCCCCGATAAAAGTTGGTACAAATTAATTTCCATTTTTCTGCAATCACACAGTTTTTTGAGATTGGAAGAATCCACTTTGCCAATTAAGTAAGCCTTGGCAAAGTGGATTCGATTATTCAAAGCTAAGCCTTCACAGCACTTAGCAAACACTTCAGATTACGGACACCCGACGATATGCGGGAAGGTGCATTGCAGCCATTCAGCAGCAAACAGGCTGAAATCTGTCAGATCGACCTTACAGTCTTCATTCAGGTCGGCGGCGAGATATCCAATGGCTCCGCATTCGTTTTCATTCACGGAAACGATCACGTCAATCGCCAGACCGTCATATTCAAGGTCCGTACTGGCAGCCGTCAGTCGAACAGGCGCGTTATGCGGATGCGCTTCGATGTCTGCATCGTCAATCGCGGTCACCGTCACTGTCTGCGGCGTATCAAAATCAGCCGGGGTGAACGTCAGTGTTGTTGGGCTGACCAATACATCATTCGGATCGTTCAGCTCATCTAAAGTGACCGTCACGTCAGCCGTCGGGGCCGTTTCCAGCGCCACGGTAAAGGTGTCGCTGGTTTCGCCTTCTTCGTCCACAATAGTATCGTCATCGGTTTCAACAATCCCATACGCTGCCGAGTCATCATCGATAACCGTTACCGGAACCGCGGTGATATAGCCGCCGTCAAACGCGGCGTCGGCACTGCTGAGAACAAACTGGACAACCGCCTGTTTGATCGGTTCGGGATTCGTATCATCCACTGCCGTTACCTGAACGGTCTGCGGCGTATCCCAGTCGGTGGTTGTGAAAGTCAGGGTAATACTTTCGCCCGCTCCCGCGGTATTGAGCATAATTTCCTGCGAAGTAGAACTGATCGCAACATTGGGGTCAACGACAACCGTCACATCGGCTGTCGGCGCAGAATCCAGAACCACATCAAAGCTGTCGATAATTTCACCTTCTTTGACGAGCGTATCACCGTCGGTCTGTGAAACAGAGCCTACCCGATCGGCCGGAAGCAATGCATTATAGGACAGATCATTCGGATCGAACCGGCCTGCTTCAAAAGCAAAGACGCGAACATGGTCAATGTTGCCTTTCCAGAAACCTTCAAAAGTTGGAGTTGCCGAACCGCTTGCAACAGAACCGCCGTCGATCTTATCATTGGCGCCAATAGTAAATGAAGGCTGAATCGGTTTTGCGTTATTGGCACCGCTGCCCTTCAACTCGCCGTCCACATAGAATTTGACTGTGCCGCCGTCAGATACAGCCGCGTAATGATGCCATTCGCCAAGGGTAATATCATAGGTCACAGGTACCGGCCAGCCAACACCCGGCGCCAGCACGCCCATTTGCTCGCCAACCTGAACCAGCGAAATACCACCATAGTTTGTGCCGGAAGAGACCAGGAAGTTAAATCCATCCAACGCGTCCGCTTTGGCCCAGGCTTCAAAACCATAGTTATCCGCTGCCGGCAGAAGGCTATTGGCCACATTGTACCAGTCGTCACCATCAAACGCCATCGATAGTGTGGTTCCGGAAACCGGCACATCTGAACTGTAAGCCGGAGCGCCAAACTGCGCGGCATCTGCCCCCTGAACTATTTCGGTCGTCGGGTCATTGCCGGTATTGCCTGCCGCGGCACCGGCATCATCTTCACCCAGCCGGAACGTCGCCACGGTGACGCTATTGGCACTGTCCGCCATCAGACAACTGCCCGCGGCCAGAAAAACAATCAATGCTAACATCATACCTTTTTTCATTT
Organism: Sedimentisphaerales bacterium; assembly: GCA_028282905.1. GTDB lineage: Bacteria > Planctomycetota > Phycisphaerae > Sedimentisphaerales > Anaerohalosphaeraceae > 4572-13. Next base: position 8,036 of record JANQGW010000223.1, read on the forward strand.
CTTGACTCCTAACAAAAATCACCATTTACATTTCTAACCGCATCACTGCTGTCAATCAGGCATGGGACGCCTTGACCGGCAAGACGCCCCATTTCAAAATCCTGCTGTTTAGTTGCGTTTTCTCCGAATCAAACTCAACCCGCCCAAGCCAAGCAGACACAGGGTCGCAGGTTCCGGAATACTGTTGAGATCTGCTGCGTCAAACTGGCCGGCTTCAAATCCAAAGACATGAACATCGTCAATCGAGCCTTTCCACGCACCTTCAAATGTCGGTGTTGCAGAACCTGCAGAACCGCCATCCACTTTATCATTGGCGCCAATCGTAAATGAATCCTGAATCGGCTTGGCATTATTGGCACCGCTGTCAATCAAAATACCATCCACATAAAACTCAACCGTACCGCCATTGGAAACAGCCGCATAGTGATGCCACTCGCCAATGACAATGTCATAGACAACCGGAACAGCCCAACCGGCCCCTTGAGCCAGAACGCCCATTTGGTTGCCCACCTGAACCAGCGAAATGCCGCCGTAGTTGGTGCCGGCGGCCACCAGGAAATTGAAACCATCCAGCGCATCGGCTTTGGCCCAGACTTCGATGCCGTAATTGTCAGCACCGGGCAAGGGGTTTGAGCCGAGATTGTACCAGTCATCCCCATCCACATTGACCGAGGCGGTACTGCCGCTGCCGGCTCCCGCAGGAGCATCACCGGTGACGGTCGGTGTGCCGTACACATCCATTCCCGCAGGATTGCCGTCCATATTGTAATAAGCTGTAGTCGTAATCGTCCCGTACGACATTCCAACCACTAACAAAACCAACATCACAACACTTTTCATTTTTTCCATTTTCATCGTTCCTACTCCAAATAAAATTACGTTACCATTTTTTCTGTGCAAGGCCGACAGCCCTCTGCTGTGCGCGCACTGTCTCCGCATACACATTTCACAATCGATTGCTGATATGTAACTAACTAATGAATCTTTTTTTCCAGAACTAAAACAGGCTCCGCAAAGAAAGAATAATCGTTGCCGTAATTGTCACCTCCATCAGTCGCGATCAGCGTCAGGAAGCGATCGGCCGAAGTTAAGTTTATGTTTATTTCCCCAGCCGGTGCAAACTGACGAACAGCTTTTCGCTGGTATTTGACCTGGCCATCCACCAACACATGGAAATCAACCGTCCCCCCGGCAGGCTCCTGAGTCATCTCTGACATCCCGCACAGCGATGTAAAAGCGGAAATCTCCACATCCGGCATAAGCTGCCGAATGGCCGCCAAATCAAATGTGATACCCAAATTGGCATGCATACTCAGAGCCGAACGCTCAGAAGTACCATACTGTTGTTCGCCAAGCACCAATGGGGCATAAATTTTCACCTGCAGGTTATTCATGTGCATGATACGACCGCCATTGATGATATCCGCGTAATACAGATTTATCGTATCCGGGCAGTTTTGGAACGTATGATTTTGTGAACTGACTTGAACCGGCCCCTGTCCGCCGTCCGGCACAAACACGCCGTCAATGAAGGGAGACTTGACAACCGGTACATACTGGTCGCCGCCGCCTCTTCTGTCGAACTGCGAGCCTGCCGTCATCTGTCCCGAATCGGGATTGATGGAACAGCCGATTCGCCCCGTTCCAAAACCGTTACCGCCGCCGACAAGATCCGCCAAATCGAGATCTTCGCCGCGCCAGAGAAGGTCCGTTTGAGAATTCAGTTTGCAGACAAACGCCTGCCGCTTCAGGGTAATATCGCGAACCTGTCCGGCCTGCGTAACCGCCTTGGCCTGTCCGGCGATTAGTTCCAGACCCTCTTGTTTTTCACCAGTGCGACCGGGAATCAGCGACGCCTTGCCCGTAAACATATGCACATCGGTGCTGCCGTCAAAATCAACCTCAACACCAAATTCCGTCCCAAGGTCAATCACCGTCGAATACGGTGTCTGAACCGTAAAACCGGTCGCCCCTTTCGGCACAACGGCATAAAGACGCCCGGAATTCAGAAGCATTTTATCCTGGCTCTTCAACTCAAATTCGGCCGGGCCTTCAATAATAACTTCGGCGCCGTAATCAAATGCAATCTTGACAGTTCCCTTCTGCAGCCAGAGAGAGCCTTGATTATCCCACAGCCTGTCCCCAACATCTGTCGGATGGTCACTCTGTGCCCACTGGGCATTCATACTGTCAATAATAGAGGCCACGGTCGAAGCGGCCGGCGGAACGAATTTGATATAGAGCAGCAGAAAGACCACTGCCGCCATGGAAATAATCGCCGAATACAGCGAAAATTTATTAATCGTACGCGGCGACCGCTCAATCTTCAGCATTTTCACCGGCTCTCTCAGCAGTTCCGGCTCTTTGATTTCAAGCGTAGGAGCCGTCTTTTCATACTGCGCCAGTTGAGACCAGACATTCATATCGCAAAGCGAATCGTCCTCTCCGGCAATTAATTCCGGTTCCTCTTCAATCGCCTTGCCCTTCCGCAGAATGGCACACATATTGAAATATTCAAGGTAGAATTTGCACGCCTGTTTATCTTTGGACAGGATTTCATCCAACTCAGCATACTGATCATCCGTGATTGTGCCTTCACGAACGGCATCAAATAACTCAAACATATTGTTAATCTGCTCTGAATTCATCCGATTTTAATCCCATCCTAACTGACGGCGAATACAGCGGAAAAGCTGCACGTGAATTTTCTGGTATTGTTTGTATAGCGTATTAACGCTGAGTTGAAAACGCAGCGCAATTCTGGAAACAGTCGAGCCTTCCTTGTATCTGAGCGTCAGCAACTGCCGACTCTGCTCGGACAGCTTTTTGACACAATTTCGCAAGGCCTCGATCGACATTTCGGAATCTTCGCCGGCGGCCATGGCAACTTCATTGAGATTTTCAAGCGTTGCCGGGCTGAAATGTTTTCGGCGTGTCTTTTTTTTGCGAAGATGGGACAAAACCTGCAGATGGGCCACTTTCAATGACCACGACAGAAAATCCGTTCCGGGAACGAATTCATCGAATTTATTCCACAAAACACTTGTTGTTTCCTGATAAATATCATCCGCTTCATTCCAATCCCGTACAAACGACATGATAAACCCGTAAATCCGGTGCTGATATTCCGAATACAGCCTCAAAAAGGCCTGAACCCGGTCTTGGTCGTTTTGTTTGGGATTTTCGTCAACCATTTGGATAGTTCCGTCCAAAAAGCTCAAATTTACTGTCCCATGCATATATCTCTAATACGAAAGATTGGTATAAAAAATCAAACTTTTAATGGTTTTTTGACATAAATTACGGAGATTTAGCCCAAAAACGGCTAATTTCAGGGGGAAACAGTGGAAAGTTTGAAAAACAGAGGTCAGCGGCAACAATTTTTGCCTTCAGATGTATCTTAGAGCATTTTAAGAAAAGATGTGGCTGCTTAGGCCGTCATGAGGACAAGTCTGACAAGGCGAAAACCGCAGTCAATGCAATTCATTGGTGAGGATTTTCAACGCAGCCAGACGCCGCCGCAATAGGCATAAGCTGCTGCAGATTTTCTTAACATGCTCTAAAAGCCTGAGCGGCTATGACTGTTACCCAGAATGATTCTTTTCACCCGGAGCCGATTACCAAACGGGCTGATCCGCTAAGCAGGTTTCAAAGTCGGCAATACAGGATTGCTCACAGCGACCCGCATAGCTTCCGGAAAGAAACTGGTCAAATGCTTCATCATGAAACTTTTCCCAGCTTGCGTCTTCTTTTCCGGGAACAATCGGGAAAAACAGCACGTCGTTTTGTTTGGCCGCGACCTGATCGCCCGGAGCATCACCTAACATAATGATGTTGTTTTTTTCATATTTGCCGCCACTGAGAATAGCAAGCTGTTGAGCTTTGCTCCCCATTTCCTGACCACCGATGACTCTGACATACTTGGCAAGGTCATGTTCGGCCCATTCCCGCTCCAGCGCTTCGGTGGGTGTGGCTGAGCAGACGATGATGTCCGCATGCGCAGAGGCCCTTTCAAGACTTTCACGGACATATTGAAACGGCGGCACATTTTTGACGATTTCAGCGACCATTTCGTTAACCCTTCGGCTCCAGGTTAACGCGACTTCAAGTTCCTTCCTTGCTTGTACATCGGATGCGTTATCCATCGCCTTTTTCAGGCCCTCATCCGACAGCAGGCTGTTCGGGTCGTTGACCCATTCAATATAATGAGGAAATGTCGGAACTTTAAATCCGCGAGCAATCACCTTGGGATGGTTCGGCAGCAGTTCCGTTAAAATTCGAGCGATTGTCTTATGACGGTTGGCGCCGCGTGTTTTACTAAAAAGATCGGCGAAGATTTTGCATTCCCGGGCCGCATCCGCCACTGGCTGCAGGCCAAAATACGCAATCATCATCGGACAAAAGCATTCCCGCTGCTTGATACCCATAGCATCAAACGCACAGCCGTCGGAATCCACGGCAACACAATATTCCTTGGTCGGTTTCAAGTCAATCAGTGCTTGTGCGGGGCTGCTCATCGTTATTTCAATCTCTTTATGCTGTAACTATTCCATGCGGCTATGAATTCAGCCAGGGATCACGATATTTCTTGAAGACTGCTTTCAACCGGCCCGTCAACTGCTGAACCAATTCGGGCTGAGCTTCAGCAATATTTTTCAACTGGTATGGATCGTTGACATTATCGTACAGATGATACACATCAGGCTTCTCCTTCGCCTTGGTAATAACAAAAGTGTATTGCTTATTTCGAATGCCGCGGCGGCCCAACTCCGGATTGCCGTAAGGACACCACATATACCACTGCCAGCCCGGCGTCTGGCCGGTGCCGGTCATAAACCGCTTGGCATGGCTGGCCCCATCGATGTCCTGCGGTATGTGCTTTTTATTCCCCGTTAATTCCAGCAGAGTCGGATAGATATCCAGCGATGAAAACAGAAGATCGTCCCGGCGGGCCTTGATTTTCCCTGGCCAGCGAATGATAAAGGGCACCCGCATCGATTCCTCGTAATGGTTATTCTTGGAAACCTCGTGGTGAATCCCCAGGCAGTTGCCGTGATCCGAGGTAAAGACCACGATGGTATTGTCTTCCAGCCGGTGCTGTTTCAGGGCTTGCAGAATTCTGCCGAACTGTTCATCGACCCCGGTAATCATTCCGTAATAGTACCTGATGTTGTCACGGTACAGCTTGCCCATTTTGGTATCCGCCGGCGGGATATTCGGTCGGCCGAACAATTCAGCCGACGATTTGGACTCATATTGATCTACATACTTCTGAGGAACCAACTTATACGGCTGATGGGGTGGATTCATGGACACCACCATCGCGAAAGGCTTGTCGGGATTTCGGAAGCGGCCGCCTTTATTGCTGATATACTGAATCGCTTTGTCGGCCTCATGTTCCGGCCCCCATTGATCGACATACTGAAAATCGTCTCGGCCGGATTCTGTATCCCAATACAGCGGACGGGTGTGCTTATCGTAAGTCCCATACGCATACCAATAATCAAAACCATGCCGGCGATTCGGCGGACACCACTCGTTCCAGGCTACCGCCCCTTTATTATTGGAAGTATCCACATAAGGCTTGTGAGGGGAATCCAGATGCCACTTGCCGATATAGCCGAGGTCATAGCCCTGTGCTTTGAGGACATCCGACCAGCAGCGATCCGTTTCCTGAAGCTGGCAATTATACGGTGCGCTTTTTGAGTTGCAATTGCTGGTTACCCGGTTGGCAATCGGGTATTTGCCGCTCATCAGCATGGCGCGAAACGGACTGCAGACCGGATAATTACTAATCGTCTGCGGCAGTACGAGAGATTCGGCGGCAAAGCGGTCCAGATTTGGCGTAATCACCGGCTCCTCATTCAAAAAGCCCATGGCCTGTCCCCGCATCTGATCGGGAAAGACAATCAGCAGATTGGGTTTTTGCGTCTTTCGCGAGGCCGTCCTCGCCGAAGCACTCGCATAACTTCCCTGGCTTATCGCCAAGGCGGAAACACCCATCGCTTTTAGAAAATCACGTCGATTCATTCTGAATATCCTTATTTACCAACCGTTACCATCAACGTCAGCAGCAAGACAATGCCGGCCGCAATCAAACAGGAAACGATGAAACCAACGATGTCAACTTTGGTCCATTTCGTAATTTCCAGTTGCGTCTTCGGGAACATTCTCAGGTGGTCAAACCGCGACGTGTTCGCATAGGACAGGGCAATATGCTTATCGTCCTCTTCTTTGTTCGGCAACACTTCAGTTTTCATTTTCACGAAAAACCGGTCCAGCATCGTCTTGTCATCGCTTCGCGTCACATAACTCAGCAAAAAGACCAGTAAAAACGGCACCGCTACACGAATCAGTACCCGCAGCGTTTCGTTGAGAGCATACGGATTGTTTGACAAATCAAAGCCGCATTTGTCCAGTAAAATCAATTCAAGGCTCAGCATCCCGTTGCCGCGAAACTGCCCGTTTTCATCCGTGCTGATGCCCTTGGTCCAGAAGATGGGCTTTTTGGCCAATGCGTAGGTTCGCGTAAATGTCTGGCCTTCGGCCAGCGGCTGTGGTTTCGGATCGGTGTTCAGGCCAGCCTGCTCCTGCTGCAACCACTGCTGGATTTGCTGCTGCCTTTCCTGAACATCCATTTCCCGGGCAACATACTGCCGCTCGATGGTTCTGGCTTGGGTCATCTTCAACAGATATGGATTTGCTTTCAGTGAAGGCGTGACAGCCGGAATGAGCAATGGCAGAATAAAAAATGCCATCAGCGTAATCCCGATGGACCACCAAGACGCCCGGCAATTGGCACGCCGCCACAGCATTCCCAGCAGGAACGGCGCTGAAAAGACAATGCCAAATTCCCAAATGATCTTCATCTGCTGGAGCATGCTTTCAAATGTCATCGCCAGCAGTGCCCCGCCGACAATGGTACTGGCGCCCAGGAAACGCCCGATACTGACATACGATTTCTCATCACGTCCCGGGAACATTGGCCGATAGACGTTATGAGTCAGCAGGCTTGAACTGGTAATCATGAAACAATCCGCGGTGGACATGACCGCCGCCATGAGACAGGCGATCATTAACCCGACAAGCCCGAGATTCAGCGGCCCTAACAAGTCGCGCGTCGCGTGGCCCCACACCATATCCGGGTCACGTACTGATTGGCTGTAGAGCAGAATTGCCGCCAGCGCCAAAAATCCCCAGAACAGCGTACATATCCGCTTCATATACATGCCTGCGGTAAACCCGAATCGGGCGGTGTATTCGTCCTTGGCCGCGGCGTTAGCGGTTAGCTGATTGGCCTGCACCATTACGCCAACGGTATTCAGCAATGACAGCGACAGAATATAATACCACGTAAAGTCAATCGTCGTCGGCGAACCAAATACCTCAAAGAAGGACTCCGGCACCTTCTGGTGGAGGATTTGCAGTGACTCTATAAAACTTTCCCCGCCGTACAGTGACCCGATCTTTGAAAACGCAAACGGAATCAGAATCAGCGATAAAATAATGATGAAAAACCCCTGAAGCGTATCGGTAATAAACGCGGCCTCCAGCCCCCCCGCAACCGCATACAGCAGAATAATAATACATACGCCCCAGATCAGGACGGGCTGGCTGATATGCGAAAAAACTTTCCGGGGATTTTCTACCCGCAGTGTTTCCAGACGCGACTGCTGGCCAGCCGTCAAAGACGCATAATCCTTGGCCTCCAGTTCTCCTAATTCTACCGCCCGGCTATGTTCGGCTAACTGCACGGCCGTCAACTGGTCCACCGTCTTGGGGGTCAGCGCCATAATGGTCTTGCTCATAGCGTTAAACGCAAGCGACAGTGCCAGCATAAAAAGCAATGTTTGAAAGACCGCATAAATGCCCGCCATCTTCTTAGAGCCGTAGCGTTCTTCAAAAAAATCGCCCAAGGTTAAAACACGCATACGGCGATACCAGGGCGAGGTAATCCAGTAGATCGGCGTGGCAAAAAGAACATTCAACGCGCTCCAGGTTCCGGCAGCCCCGTTGACAAATGTTGTTGTGGTTACACCGACCGCACTTTCAGACGAGGTACCCTGCCCAAAGGCCGCGAACGTCTGGATCAATTTTCCGAATCGTCGCCCGGCTAAAAAATAATCTTCCTGATTTTTCACCCGCTTCATTGAACGAAAGCCGATATAAATGACCGCCAGAAAATAAATGACGATCACCGCGATATCCAAAAAGCCCAATCCAAACATATGCTTCCCTTAATCTGAAACTTTATCTGACGTAAAATCCGCGATCACATCTTTGTCGAGTTCTTTTTCGTGAATATACTCTTCGGCCGCCTTCCAGTAAGCATCCGACTCCAGCGGCGCCTCATTCAACTGCCAAAACTGCGTCATCTTTCGCTCGGGCCTGATCGGATCGGCGCCTTTCTCAAGCAGGTAGTCATCCAATGCTTTCGGAGATATTTCCGCAACGGGGTCGAATGCGTCGGAATTGACATATTTGACAAGCGACTCAAACATCGCACAGGTTTCCGGCACCGAACGGTTCAGGCCGGTGAAGTTAAATCCGCTAAGCAGCAGCCGGCCCTTGCCGACCTTTAGCTCAAATAAATAGCCGAACTTGCGCATCGCCCGATCCGGCTCAAGCTCTGAAAGCTGATACGTATACACATCAAACCGGTCGCGCGCGGCCTTGTCCACGCCCTGAATAATCGGATCCAGCTTAACGGGGAAATCATCCAACGCAACCTTATCGCAATCATCAATCAAACCATGGAACTGCAGGTCCGCATACCCTTCATGGGGAAAGTTTCTCAGAACATCATTCTTTCTGACAAATGCGCCGCAATTGGTGCCGCGATCCCAGATGACCCCTTTAAAGCGGTCCCATGTCGTCGGCAGATAGCGGCGTTCTTTCGGGGCCCGCACCTTCCTATCTCTGGTCACCGGCACACGATAGAGCATCAAGACATCGCCACCCTTTGAGAGATGTGTCAGGACTTCTTTACTGAACCGATTGACAATTAACAGCCTTTCCGGCTTGTTCAGGCTGCCGGTCGATTTGAGCTGTGGATACCGCAGCGACAATTTAACATCTTCCAGACTAATCGTGCATGGCGACACCGGCAAATCTTCCGGACGATTCGGGTACATCCACAAGTTCCAACTGTTTTCGACCACATAGGAACAATCCTGTGCAATCAACTCAAGTTCAAGCGACAGCGACTGAGATTTATTGCTCTCCGGCAATTGGATATGCACACCGGCGATCTCGTACGTTCCGCATTTGTCAAGATTGACCGCATCCAGCTTGCCTTCGATAATCAACTGCCCCGTTTCTTTGTTCATCAGCCTGTATTTCAGGTCGGCATCGCCCGAAATTGTCGGAGAATAATGTGAAACAAGAACCGGAATATCAATTTTCTGTTTTTCAAAAAATGTTCGCTGCGGCAAATCCGCCAGCAGCACCGTATCGGAATTAAATTTTTGAAACTCCTGATCACTGATGCCCGTCGGGTCATCGAAACAATCCAAAAGGCCATTGGAGTTTTCATACCGCTCTGTATCTGATAACTGCAAGAAATGAAACCCACTGAGCAGACGGCTTCGCCGCGCCGCTTCAATACCAAGTTTCCAGCTCAAAAATTGGAAGAACCGGCTGGCTTTGATCATTTCAGGATAATCCGCCTCAAGTCCCTTTTCACGAATCAATGCCTTCAACTCCGGTAGCCACCACGGTTGCTCGACGCCCAATTCATCAAACTTTTTGCTCAGCGACTCCACGTCCCGCATCGCCACATAATGACAAATTTCATGGGCCAGTACCGGGCGTTTCGGCGCCAGTGCCCTTGTAATTTTACCGGCACTGCCGTGATGGCGGCTTTCAGACGTCAGCGTCGCGCCTTTGGCGGAGCCGTAAATAAACCAGTTATACGTATTCTCAAACATATCGTAGTTCGAGCCGAACGGATAATAATAGCTCATGTGCTGAACATCAATGTCCACGTAGTCGCGGTCAAACTCCCCATGCGCACAGGTATCGATAAACAACCGTGTCGGATCGAGCTTCTTGGTAAGTTTGGCAATGCTGGCCACCTGCGGATTGGTTCCCGGGTGGCGGATTTCATTGCCCATACAATAGACCATCAGGGAAGGATGATTTCTCAGCCGGAAGATGACCTCCTGCCATTGCTCGGCGTTAATCAACTCGCCGGCATCATTCATCATCGAACGCTCTTTTTGGTATTTGCCAAAATAATTCCGAATCTCGATATGAATGAAAATGCCCAGTTTATCGGCCATCTCAAAACATTCCTCAGAAGGCACCCGGGAATGAAATCGAATCAGATTAAAACCGTATTTTTTGGCATAGCGAATATTTTTGGCATAGTACTCTTCCAGCGGCAGATTCAGCAGATTCGGATGATCGTGTGCCTCCCGGCCCCGAATAAACCCTCGCGCATAGAAGGGATGATTATTCACATAAATTGCATCCCGTGTCGCGTGAATCTTCCGCATCCCAAACCGTTCGACAAGTTCAACCGGACCACCATCAACCATCAGATTCAACTTCAGTGTATAAAGAAACGGGGTGTCAATATTCCAAGGCTTAAAATCGGGAACAGCGGCCTCGAACTCGGTCTTTTTGCCGGCTTGGACAATCAGTTTCCCACTCGTTACCGCTTTCCCCTCTTCCTCGACAGCCCACTGAACAGCCGTACAGCCATTCGGAACCGTAAAGGTAACATTTACCTTCGACTCATCAAAGCAAGGAACAATAAACAAATCAGTTAATATCTTAGGCACTATTTACCCTTTTATATTTCAATATTTACTACGATTACAACACGTTTTCAGATTCATTATCTATACATGCCCTCGGTTATCAAGGGCAATTTCAACCACCGATCCAGGCAAAATCCTCTAACTGAATCACATCACTATCAAATAGAAATTTCATTCTTTGACAAAGTCGAATCAACCCAATGAAACATAGACAGAGGGGGCATGTGGAACACAAATAGAATTCAAAAGACAAGGCAATTATTCCTGATGCATATCTCTTTCCCAATCAGGTGTTTCAAGCCGGTATCCATCCGCCTGATCGATTTCAGCTTTGATCGAAACAACGGAAGCGTCCGCAAAAACGATATTGATGCGATTGGTGTGCCGGAAGATCGCTTCACGGTATTCCGGCTTGTCGGGATTGTTGACCATTCCATCCCATTTGCTCCGAAAAACCGTTCCGCCGGCAAGCGGCCCGGTTTCCTTGCTGCCATAGAAGAAATCAAAAACTGTGGCAAATGAGGCCGGTTGTCTGAGTTCGCTGAGTCGATGGGGAATATAGACGATACTGCTGCCGGTCGTTTCTGTCTCCTTGGGCCACGACTTTAAGGCATAGTCAACCGCCGTCCAGCTAAACGAAAACTCCTTACCGTAGTCCTTAACCGCCTGCCCGGCAGGGCATCGCATAAACTGGCCCAGTTTGCTGTCCGACCCGACATTGTCAAGATACTTGCTGATACGCACGTACCAGTAGTCCTCACGAATACGGGGATTATGCCAATCCTGTGTAACGATTTCATCATCATTGTCCTGCGCATAAAGCTGAATCGCCAAGCCTAATTGTTTTAACCGTGTCCGGCAAACAACGCTTCTGGCGCTTTCCTTCGCTTTGCGCAGCGCCGGCAGCATGATCGACATCAGCAAGGCAATCACCGCAATCACCACCAGCAGTTCAATTAAGGTAAACGCCTTTCGAGAATTCCGTTCTGCCTCGTTATTGTATCTTTGCACTCTCATAAACTTCTCCATCGAACCATTCATTTGACCTTGAGTGACTGGCCAGGCACAGAGATTCCTGTCTCCGCGCCTGGCCATCCGTTTTTAGTTACAAGCCGGATCAGTCTCAAGCAGTGAACAATCCAGCCAATGCGACGCCACTTCAGCAAAATCGTACAGATTCACAACACAATCGGCTGCGCCGGCCGGCCCGCTGATATCCGCAGGATTGTACAGCGTCCCTTCATCACCGCAAACATGCGGCTGCGGAACAATCCGGAAACACTTCACACCCAGGGCATCAAACGTCGAGGCAAAAGCCCCGCCGGTCAGTTCTGTAAACGCATCTTCGGTAAAGATGTCGCGAATATAAACAGTGTCCGCCGGCAAGCCGGAAACATTGACACTGACGGCACTGTTGGCCGAATTCACCATCAGCAGATACCGTCCGCCGGTGGTATCTGCCAGATTCAGGTAGTTCATCGAAGGTGCGGTATAAGCCGGGTTGGTCATGCTGACCGTCGTCGGACCGGAAGTAATCGCGACACTGAGGTCACTCTTTTCTTCGCCAAAGAGAACAGCATTACCCAAAGGACCGCTCAATTCAGTCGCGATCTGCCCGTAGCTATAGAAGTAATCATCAAATGTCCGCTCGAAACCGGCTCGGGTTCTAAAGCCCGACCAGATCACCGCGCCCTTGGCACCGGAAACAACCGACAGATAGATGTCATGTCGCGTCCAGACCGGAATCAAAGCGTCATCGTTCGGATCAGCCGGATCTTCCGACATCCAGCCCGCATGAATCGGTGTAGCATTCACATTGCCCGGCGTTCCGGCCATGGCGGCCAGTTCTTTTTCCATCACATATTTGACCAGAATACGTTCGTCCTGATGACCGGTTGTGTTGACATAGGCCCCGGCTCCCATGATATCCAGATGTTCAATCGTCTTCTCCATTCTGGAAAGAGGAGCGCCGTTGTTGTGATAGGTGTAAATCGGTCTGTCCAGGGGGTCAGCCGCCCGAATCGCATCGGAAGCAATATCCAGATAGTGCAGCGTCGTCGCGGAACTGTCCGGTTCTTCCGGTGTGATATACCACCAGGCGATTGCACTGCTGTCCTTGACCGCATCCACCTGCGCAGTAATCGTCGCAATAATATTCGGGTCCGGTAAGGTCATAAAGTTCGGATCGGTGGAACCGACTCGGTAGATAATCTTGAAACCGGCCGCCTCGGCGTCTGCAAACGCAGCGTCCTGGTCGGTACCGTAATAGGGACCGTAAGCCGTATAACCAAGGTCCGGAGAAATAACTCTATCGTCAGCTTTCACCGAGTACAGGCTGAACGGGAATAACTGGCCCTGCGGATACAGCTTGTCGGCATCGAAGCCGACACTGTTATCCGGTGCCGCCGTAAAGAACGCCGGCGGCGTCGGGCCTGTAGGTGCGGTGCTGGCCAGCCATTCAAAGGCCAGCTTTTTCAGGTCATGCATGTTAACGACACAGTCCGGATCACCGGTCGGACCGGAAATGTCACCGGGAATTTCCGTGCCGGCGTCACCGCAGACCGGCGGAACAGCAAACTCATAAGCAATGTTACTGATACGCACTTCGTCAATAACACCGTTCAGATTCGCATAAGCCGATACTGTACGACTGCCAATGGAGGTCTTTCGGTTGCTTTGATCTTCGATCACCAGATCCGGTGACACTTCAGAACCCAGCAGATTACCATTCACATACACCCTTGCCGTATCATCTTCAGCGTTCCACGTACCGGCCACATGATACCATGTGTTCGGGTCAGGCGTCCAGTTAGGCGTGACAATCACATTGTCATCCGGATTACCGACGGCAAACTTCAACTCACCCGCATCGTACCAGAGATCATAGCCACCGACACTGGACCAGGCACTTCCTTTGGAAATAATGAACTGGCGGGATGTGTTTTCATTAAACTTGACCCACGCTTCAACCGTCAGGCTGGGGTCAACTCCCGCCGGGAAAATATTTCCGCCGTTATGGGCCTGTGCCCGCGTATCCTGGGTAGTTCCGCCCGGATTATGAAGTCCCCAGCCGAATTTTCCGCCATCCGCAAAACTCCACAAGTTAGCAGCCCAAAGTCGAATCCCCCAGTCATGGCTGGCGCGAGCCGGCAGAACATCGGCGACATCCGTTCCGGACCATCCATAGGTAATCGATTCTTCATTCAGGCTCCAATAAGCAATCGTTGACGGTTCGGTACCGTCATATTCATTCACCCATTCGTAATACGGCCCTGAATGCGGCGGCTCGGCGTATTCATAGGCAATACTGCTGACACGGAAATCATCCATCACGCCGTTGAGAGCACCCCAACTGGAACTTCGACGGTTTCCGAGATAGACTTCCTGCGACGGAGAATTAACAATCGCAACTCCCGCATAAGTTGTTTCCGCGACAAGCCGGCCATTCAGATAAATCCGCCCGGTGTCATCATCAGCATTCCAGGTACAGCCCACATGATACCACACGCCGGACTCAAAAGTCATATCCGCCGTCTGAATGGTAAGCTGCTCGGTCCCGTCACTGATTTTAAACTTCATCCGTGAATTTGTTTTCCATATCTGGTAACCGCCGTTGCTGGAATACTGCTTGTCAACAAGATGCTGCGTTCCCGAAGCATCCGCAAAGTTCACCCAGAATTCCACAGACAGGTTGGGATCGGCACCGGTCGGGAAAATATCATGGCTCTGATAAAGCCGGGAGAAATCATTGGAATCAGCCGTCCCAAAATTATGCAGCCCCCAGCCGAACTTACCACCGTCCGCATACGTCGCATCGGAAATGGTGTCATCTTTTGTGTAAGCCATCCAGGTATTGCTGGCGGGATTCTGCTTTGTAACCTGTTCAATCGCGCTGTGTCCATCCCATTTCGCATAAATCTGGTCTTCATTAAAATTATACAGGGCAATCGTCCCCAGCTCGGAGCCGGTGTATTCCGTTGTCCACTCGAAGTAAGGACCGGAAGGCGCAGAAATCTGAGTTACCATCAATTCATACAAAAAGACTTCACGAGCGCCGTTGGTGTTATTGTTCAGGATATACCGAATCGCTTCAGGAGTGCCGGCGTTGACAAAATTCACGGTCCCGGTGAAATCACCATTGCTGACATCATAGACATAGGAGCCGGTATCGGCGTTCCATTCAACACGCACCGGCGTCGGCGCGGCTGTATTGTCCGGAATGGTAATATCAACCGAACCGGAAGCGTTATGGAACTTAATCTTTGTGTCATCGTTAAGCCCGACCTTGAAAATTACCGTGCCGCTGCCGTCCAGAAACTGCAGTTCACTGGTCGAGTAACTGGCCGCATGCGACCATCTGAAATCCGCGGACCCATATTGGATCGCCTGTCCCAGGTGCTTATAGGCCGAAGGCTTATTGGGGTCTCCCGGCATCCCATCCAGATACAGTGTTTTTTCACCGTTCTGCCAGCGAATATCATAGCCCGAAGGAACATTGGTGCCTTCCTGGCCGGTAAACGTCCAACCATCCGCCTGGAGTTCTGCAATGGTATCATAAGCCGGCACATCAAAATCAACGTCCAGCACGACATCGGCACCGGCAGTTGCGGCAATAAAACAAAACAGAACAAATAATCCATTCAGTACACTTCTCATTTTCTAACTCCTGACATATTAATTTGATACCGTCTTTGCAAACACCAAACCATGTTTTAACGCGTGGCGTCCCTGCCCCGGGCATAACAACCCGCGATACCAGCAGCATCTTTGGGCACTGCTCTGTTACATAACAAGCGAGTCCTCTGCAACTCGACCATTCACTCTTAAAATCGTCTAGTCAGACAGAAACCGGCCAAAGCTTCTGCCTGAATAAGACGTTTAGTTTCAAACTTTACCGGCGTTTCTTGATCAAAACCATTCCACCCAAACCAAGCAGCATTAACGTAGCCGGTTCCGGAACTTCCGCAACGGTCAGTTCATAGAGAAAGACCTCTCTGGCGCCATTCGTATTGTTATTCAAAATGTATTTGATGGCCTCGGGCGTTCCGGTATTGAGGAAATTCAATGTCCCGGTAAAAGCCCCGGCATTGACGTTATAACTGTATGTTCCCGCCACGGCATCCCATTCCAGATGCACGGTGGTTGGGCTGGAGGTGTTATCAGCAATCGTATGCGAGACCGTCGAACCAGCATTGTAAAACTTAATCTTCGTGTCATCATCCAAACCTACGGAAAAGACAGTCGTCCCCGACCCGTCCAAAAATCTTAGCTCACTGTTGGAATAACTGGCCGTATGCGACCACCTGAAATCGGAAGTGCCTAACGATATCGACTGTCCAAAACCTTTGGTTGCTGACGGCTTATCCGCATGTCCCGGCCCACCGTCGAGATACAATGTCTTTTCACCGTTCTGCCAGCGAATATCATAACCGGATGCAACATTGGTGCCTTCCTGTCCCGTAAAACTCCAGCCGTCCGCTTGCAAATCCGCAATTGAATCGTAGGCAAAAGCGTCAAAATCAACATCCAGCACCACTCCCGCATTGGCGGCACTCGGCAGCAGCAGTGTCATAACAGCAATAACACTCATCATTTTCACCATTAACTTCCCAACATTTCTCATCTTTCACTCTCCTCAATAAAAAGTTTGCATTTTTTTTCGTTTTACAGAAAACACACCCTTACTTTTCATCAAACAAGCGGCTTAACTTTGCCGGTAGAATCTCGAACAACCAAATCTGATGGAATCGTCACCCGTTGCCCTTCACTGTCTTTTTCAACCATGTCAATCAAAGAGCTTACCGCACTGGCTGCAATCAGATCACGCCTCATGTCATTTGTGGTTAACGCAGGGATAGAGAAGCGGGAAATATGCAGATTATCAAAGCCAATCACACTGACATCATCAGGGACATTCAGCCCTTCTTCTTTAAGCCCGGCGATAACTCCAATCGCCATTAAGTCCGTCCCGGCAATAATCGCGGTCGGCGGCTGCGGAAGCTTTGCCAGACGAACACCGGCGATTTCACCGGCCTCAACATCCCATCCGGACTCAATAATAAGTTCCTCATCAACCTGCAACCCGGCCTCCGCAATCGCACTGGCATACCCCGCCAAACGGCGAATAGAAGCCTCAATATTACTCTTACCGGCAAACGCAATGCGGCGGTGGCCACGTTCGACAAGGTGCTTAACCGCCTGACGCGCCCCTTGATAGCCGCCGTAAACAAGCCCGGTCACCTTTTCTGAATAAAAGTCGCGCCCCAGCAGGACTGTCGGAACCTGGGTCTGCTCAAGGGCCTGCCGGTCTGTTTCGTTGTTGATGTTTGTCCCCAAAATCACGCCGTCAACACCGTAGGGAATCACCTCTGAAAAAACTTCCTGGATCGGCTTGGCCGTCATCGAACTGTGGACAAACAGCTTATAATCCTGCTTGGAAGCCTCCTGGGCAATGACGTGAAACAGCTCCATGTAGGAAAGGTCGTGAGCAAAATCAGCAGAGGAATAATTAAAAACAAACGCAAAAGTCTTTGTCTTCGCGCCGATCAGCCCCCTCGCCAGAGGATTCGGCTGATAACCCAGCTTCCGGGCCGTTTTAACAATCCTCTCCTTTGTCGCGGCACTGACTCGCTTACTGCCTCGCAAAGCCAGACTGACCGTGACCGCCGATGTGTTAACCTCTTTCGCAATGTCATATATTGTAACAGCCAACAGTACAACCTCCCGTAAAATAATCTAACCGATTAACTAACTTATTCTAATCGGTTAACCTTTTCATGTCAATAGTTTTCTGGCTTTTTCAAAATCCACTATGAAATCCATAAACATATTATTTTAAACCACTTACATTATTTCAATGTGAAAAACACAAAAAAAGTTGTCTGATTGCTGAGTTTTTTCTTCTCAAAACATGCTTAATCGATAAGATTATAAAAAGAAACCGAATTCATGCTATTAAAGGGATACTATGAGTAAATTAAAGGTCAACAGCATTCTTCAAACGGCCCTCTTCCTAACCCTTGCAATCCTGAATTCCTCCTGCAGCCTCTGGGGCAATACTGAACTATCAACTTTCCCCCCGCCATGGTCGCTTAATACCCGGCAAACCTGGGCAGGCTCTCATTTTTGGGCCAATCGCCTTCAGGATTGGCATATTATAAATGGAAGACTTGAATGCATTAAAGCCTCGCCCGACAACCCCATGCGAACGGTACACTTATTGACTGCCCGGTTAAATGACCGCCAAAGCCGGTTCACAATGACTGTCCAAACCGGCCTGATTAATAAGCAAAACAATATTTCCCCGAACACCGCCACAGGATTTCTGATCGGCGCCGGTCGGGATCTTGACTACCGGGCGGCCAGCCTGATCCATCACAGCGCAGGGGCTAATGGGGGTCTGTTTGCAGGTATCAATGGTCAGGGAGAACTATTTATCAGCGATTTCAGCATTACGCCCGCCAAAAAAGGTATAAAAGGATACTATGGAAAAATACTGGCAGCTCAGTCGGCTTTCAAAGAGCTGCCGGACTCCGTTTCCCTCGAACTGACAGCGACTCCCGAAAAAATCGGTTACCGCCTGGCTTTGAAGGCTGTAAACACCGACACAAAGCAGGAACTGACGACCGTCCACCTTGAAAACATTAAATCTGACAGACTTATCGGCAACGTGGCTTTGGTTTCTCATCCCGGCACCGGCCGGAATACCGGCAGATTCTGGTTTAAGGACTGGAACGTAACAGGCAAAAAATTCACATTCAGGCCGGACCGGCAATGCGGCCCGGTCATTAGTGCACAATACACCCTTAGCGAAAACACCCTGAAGCTGACCGCTCAACTGATGCCCATTGACCTGCAAAACTCTAAAGAGGTCACCCTTCAAATCAAAACCAGCAACACCTGGAAAACTATTGCCATCCAGCCGGTCAACTCCGACAGTTTCACGGCAACATTCAGTATCGACAACTGGGACGCAACCAAAAACATCGATTACAAAATTACCACCGACTTGTCGGAGACAAACAATCCCTGGTACGGCACCATCTGCAAAGAACCGCTTGATAAGAAAAGCATCGTAGTCGCGGCATTCACCGGCAATCACAATGTCGCCCGCCCCGGCGTGGATCGTGGACAGTTCAACTGGACACAACAGGCTCTGTGGTTCCCGCATACCGATGTTGTCCAAAGTATCACGCATCACAAGCCCGATGTTTTATTTTTTTCAGGTGATCAGGTCTATGAAGGCGCCAGCCCGACACGACCGGACCGGTCTTCACCGGAGAACATGAAGCTGGATTACCTGTACAAGTGGTACCTCTGGTGCTGGGCGTTCGGTGATTTATGTCGAAATACGCCCGCGGTCATCATTCCGGACGATCATGATGTGTATCAGGGAAACCTCTGGGGAGCCGGCGGACGGCCAACAAAGAATCAAGGCGATGGCGGGTATGTTTATCCGCCGGACTTTGTCAACATGGTCGAACGCACACAAACCAGCCACCTGCCGGCCCCGAATGATCCCACACCGGTCGAACAGGGTATCGGCGTCTATTACTGCTCCATGAAATACGGCGGCATCGATTTCGCCATTCTCGAAGACCGAAAATTCAAATCCTCCGCCCGCACGTTAATTCCCGGCAGCATTACAGTCGGCGAAACCGAATTCAACAAGCCGGGCTTTGACCCGGCCACCGACGGCGATGTGCCGGGGGCAATCCTCTTAGGGCAGCGACAGTTGGATTTTCTGCGTCAATGGTCCCTTGACTGGAACGACGACATCTGGGCCAAGGCCGTTCTGTCTCAGACACTGTTTTCGCATGTCCAGACCTACCCCGTCGGTAAGGGCAGTAAAGGCACGCAGTCTCTCCCGCCGGACGCTTATCCTGTTGACGAATTACGCACGAACACCGACTCCAACGGCTGGCCGCAAACCGGCCGAAACAACGCTTTACGCCTGATGCGCCGCTGCTTTGCGGTCCATCTTGCCGGCGACACGCATCTGGGCAACACCATTCAATACGGCGTAGATAAGTGGGAAGACGCATCGTACGCCTTGTGTGTGCCTTCAATTGCTAACTTTTATCCGAGACGCTGGTATCCTCCAAACACCCATGAGAATAAACAATCGGTCACTGAAAAATACACCGGTAACTTCCTTGACAGCTTCGGCAACAAAATGACCGTTCACGCAGTTTCCAACCCGGTTCTCACGGGGCACCGACCTGCGGAACTTCATGATAAAGCCCCCGGCTACGGCATCGCACACTTTAACAAACAAAACCGGCAAATCACATTTGAATGCTGGCCCCGATGGCAAAATCCTTCATCGCCAAACGCAAAACCCTATACCGGCTGGCCGGTATCCTTCAATCTGCTGGATAATTACACCGCCAATGCAAAACTCAAACTGCCTACCCTGAAAATCGCCGGGGTGACAGATCCTGTAATCCAGATCATCGATGAATCTAATGACGAAACCCTCTACACACTTAGAATCAACGGAAATACATTCCAGCCAAAAGTTTTCACGCTGGGCAGTTATACGATTAAGATTGGCCAGTCTAATCCTTACACACTGACCAGCCTCAATGCTTCTAATCAAACAGACCAAATCATCCGCATTGATCTCACAGAAAGAAAGGAACAGCCATGAATCGCCGCGAATTTATCAGGACAGCAGTATCCGCGGCGGCATTGACCGTCCTGCCGGGATGTTCTTCTGCAGCGACTTCTGCCGCCGGAAAACGCAAACCCAACATCTTATTGATCTATGCGGATGACCTCGGCTATCATGATCTGGCCTGTTATGGCAACAAATACCATGAAACGCCGAACATCGACAAGCTATGCTCACAGGGCATGAAGTTTACCGACGCCTACAGTTGCGGCCCGGTCTGTGCCCCGTCGCGAGCTTGTCTGATGAGCGGCCAGTACGTCACCCGTCACGGTATCTATCGCGTCAACCAGGTGGATACGAAACACACTGAACAGCAGGCAATGAAATGTCCGGAAAACACCGAAAAACTGTCTTTGAATATCGTCACCATTGCCGATGCACTCCGGCGGGCCGGCTACCAGACCGGTTACTGCGGCAAGTGGCACCTCGGCACCGAAAACGAAGCCATCTCGGACTACCACCCCTCCCGACGTGGTTTTACCGATGCCGTCCAGACACGTTCGCCCAGCGGCAAGCAGCGTTATTTCTATCCCAACTTCCGAACCATCCCAAAAGTTACTATCGAGGATGGAACATATCTAACCGACGTCATCACCGCACAGGCAGTTCGCTTCCTGGACGAAAACAAGGACAAGCCGTTCTTTCTGTATCTGCCGCACTTTAATGTCCACGGCCCGCACGAAGCCAAGCAGAAAACGATTAAAAAATACCAAAAGAAACCAAAAACCGAAAAATACCACGACCCCGTCTATGCGGCCATGCACGAACACCTCGACGACGCCGTCGGTGTGCTGCTGGATAAACTCGACGAACAGAATATCGCCGACAATACCATCGTCATCTTTACCGCCGACAACGGGGCGCTGCCGAAGTTTTCTAATACTCCGCTGCGTGCGGGTAAGGGCTATCTCTACGAGGGCGGCATCCGGGTACCGCTGATAATTCGCGACCCGAGAACTGTCAAGCCAGGCAGCCTCTGCGAAGAACCGGTCACCCAGGTCGATTTCTATCCTACACTGCTGGAACTAACCGGCGCAGCCGCGCCGGCAGGGCAAGTATTAGACGGCGTCAGCATCACCGGTGTGCTGAAATCGGGGGGAACATCCAAACTGAATCGGAAAAATATTTTCTGGCATTTCCCAACCTATCTGAAATTCAGCGGCGCCCAAAAGAAATATCTGGTCACGCCCTGCAGTGCCGTCCGGCAAGGCGAGTATAAACTAATCGAATTTCTCGAAGACGGAACATGCGAACTCTACAACCTCAAACAGGATATCGGCGAAATAAATAATCTCGCAGACAAAATGCCTGACAAAGCCAATGAACTGAAAGCAGTACTCCATCAATGGCGAAAAGAAACCAACGCAATGATGCCCGTACACAAACATCAAGCAATATCATCGATCCGCGGAAAGGAATTGAAATGAGCATAACCATGAACCGACGACAATTTCTCGCCGGCATCGCCGGTACAACCGCCCTGTCTCTGGCAAATCCGCTGATTGCCGCTGCCAATAAGCCGCCCAAGCGAAAAAATGTGCTGTTTATTGCTGTTGATGACCTGCGATGCGAGCTTGGCTGTTATGGAGCCAAACATATTATAAGCCCCAATATTGATAAGCTCGCCGCTCGGGGCCTGCTGTTTGAACGGGCCTACTGCCAGCAGGCGGTCTGTTCGCCGTCTCGCACCAGTCTATTGACGGGTCTGCGGCCGGACTCAGCCAAGGTGTGGGATTTGTTTACCTTTTTCCGCGATACGGTTCCGGACGTGGTGACACTGCCGCAGCATTTCAAGAATCACGGCTATCACACCGAAAGCATCGGCAAGATCGCCCACAAGAGCAAAATGCAGGACGACAAGCATTCCTGGTCGGTCAAGTCCCGACGTACCTGGTCCAAAGGCTACTGGCAATCGGAAGAAGGCGTCAAAATTCGTGAAATGCTGTCCAAGCGAGCGGATGAAAAAGGCCTGAAAGGCTCCGACCGCTACTATGCGACACTGGGCCCACCCGTCGATAAGGTAAAAGGCCCGGATATCGACCAACCCGATGGGCTCGCCGCTGTATGGGCCGTTGAGTCGCTGGAAAAACTGGCCAAACAGGACAAGCCTTTCTTCCTGGCGGCCGGATTTTTCAAACCGCATTTGCCGTTCAGTGCTCCCGAAAAGTACTGGAACCTATACAACCGCGACGACATCCAGCCGCCGGCAACAAAGAACTGGCCACAAAACGCACCCAAAATCGCCGGCATCGGCTGGCACGAACTGCGTCACTACTACGGCATGCCGGAAAAAGGGCCGGTCACAGACCAGCAGGCTAAAGAACTCATCCACGGCTACTACGCCTGTGTTAGTTTTGTCGATGCGCAAATCGGCCGCCTCGTTGATACGTTGGATCGGCTGGGCATCGCCGACGACACCGTCATCATCCTCTGGGGCGACCACGGCTGGAAACTCGGCGATTACGGCGCTTGGTGCAAGCACACCAATTTCGAGCTGGACACGCGCGTGCCGATGATTCTTGTCAATCCGGGTTCAAAAGAAAACCAGCAATCAAAGGCCCTTGTGGAATTTGTCGATATCTACCCCACGCTCGCCGAACTGTGCGACCTGCCGGTTCCCGCACACTGCGAAGGCACCAGCATGGCCCCGCTGTTGAAAAAACCGAATCGCCCATGGAAAACCGCGGCCTTCAGCCAGTACCCGCGTAAAAAAGACAAAGTCATGGGCTATAGTATGCGAACGGACCAGTGGCGTTACACCGAATGGCTGGATCGCAAAACGCAGCAGGTTTTGTCACGTGAGCTGTATGACCACAGAACCGACCAAGCCGAAACAGTCAATCTGGGCGACGATCCGAACTATGCTGCTGTCGTCAAAAAACTGTCACACCAACTCGACAAGGGCAATGGCTGGAAAAAAGCAAAACCGCCGCAATCAACACTTTGACCTTTTCTCCGACAATCACTGTTAAACATAAAAAACTGCCGGAAGGACGTTGAAAATCCTTCCGGCAGTTCAAATTATAGATGGAAAATCACCTACCCCTTCCCAAAGCCTGCCCGCTTAATTCCCCCAGCCTTCGGCAAACAATTCAAAGTCCAGCAGGTTAACAACCCCATCACCGTTCGGCAGCGGAGCAATATCCGCCGACGGTGACAATGGCGCATCAAGCCATTGACTGCACAGCGCCGCCAAATCATCGGCATCCGTTGAACCGCTGCTATCAAGATCACCAACACGAACCAGTTTCAGCCTCTGGACTGCTTCCTGACGATAAGCCATTGTCACAATTGTATGGCCGTCAGCATAGGCCACTTGTGGTTCCAGCGTATCGGTTTGCGAGTGAATACGCCAACTGCCTTCAATCTCGATAACAAACGGCGAGGTATCTATCAAATCGGACGAGCCGCAACTGATCTCGAACAATCCCGCCTGCCGTTGCCACATATAGGCACCGGGGCGATTGACGGAAATCAGACCATCCTCATTAATGGTATAAGCCCCGGTAAATACCGCCGCCGCATAGGCATCGGTCGCTTTATCGTAAAGCAAATGGCAGTCATTCGACGTCTCCAGCGAAAACGGCTGTGTTTGTGGCGCAGCCATCGCCGCGGCCAGCCCGTCCAGTTGGCCGGCATCCGGCTTAACCAAAACCGTATAGGCCAATGACTGATTGGTCGGCGCTGTCCCATGCTCAAAATAAACTTTCGTATAGTTGCCTTCCGACGGATTAAAATACCCGGAATCCACGTCTTCGACAAAATCATCATCATAAACATAGCCCGGCATTGACCCCGGTCCGGTATAGTACTCGGACAATCCGTAATACCACTGCTGAACGCCGCGTTTGGCCTTCAGCGGCGGAGCACCGAAGTGAATATAGTAGCCATTACCATTAATATCAGTGAGTGTATGTCCGCCGCCGGACGGCAATGTCCATTGGCCCGTACCACTGTAGCTGCTGCCATTCATCGTCAGAGGCGAATTGGAAAAGCTCTCGCTGCCCTGCTGAATCAAGCCGGTCACCACCTCGCGGCCACTATCGGAATAGTTGATTTGGTCGGTCACCAGCGTAATCCGGTTGCCAAAGAAAAACGCACTCTTGCGATGGCTGCCGTTATTCGGCACATAAAACCAGAGACCGTTATTAAACAGATTCGCACCACCGGTCAGATCAGCCGCCCCTGAAAAATACCCCGGCTTCCTCCAATAGAGATGATCGACAAGATCGACCACCCGGTTGGTCACATTGGGATAGAAGTTATGGTCCCATCCCTGGTAATAGTATCCGGAATCCGCCAGATTCGGCGCCCGCCCGTTTTGCCCCTCTGTAATCAACAACAGAGAACCACGCATAGACTGCCGGTGATGGTGGTTGGGGCGTCCCATCGCGTCATAGGCCTCGCCGCCGCGGCGATGGTTATGCGCTCCCCGCAAACTGGCCATCCAATCATCCCGCCGATGCACCGCTGCTCCCATCACCTGAAACGAGTGATGCCCCCGCAGAAAACCCCATGCCTCTTGATCATCGGCTGGCATCGGCGGCAGCACAATAGAACGCCACGCAGTCGGCAGGCTGGAACTACCCTGACCGGCTTTGACAATCGCCGGATATGCCATTTCCAGATCATCGGCAATCTGCGCACTGTCACCGGCCGTATAAGCAGCTGTCAACTCGGCGGACATCCGAAAGAAAGACACCGTATTGCCAATTGATTTCCCACCGGAAACCGACACCGAGGGCAACTGCGGACGCAGGGAATAATGCACCGGAAACGTTCCGTTCGTATCCGTCCATGCCCAAGCCAGAGCCGCACGCCTGAAACGCCCGACTGAGTCAGCGGTTAACACGCTGTTGATGCCCGCCTCGCTGAAAATCCTGTGCGGCTTAACCATATTGGTAAAACTGTAAGAGGCATAATGGATGTGATGGCCCCAATGGTGAATAATCCCGCCGTCGATGGTAATCAGGCCATTGGTGCCGCCTTCCGGATAACCAACAATCGTCTTATCCAACTGGTAGCGAACCAGGTTCAGAAGCTGCCATTTGAAGGCACTATCGCTCATCTGCGCAACCGCATTAAAAGCCGTAGTGTAACTCGTATGATAACGGTCCGTCGAAGAGTAGGGATTCAGTTCCTCCAGTAAATCACCGCCGCCCGAACAGAAAAACAGACTCAGCCCGAACAAATCACGATATTCCTGCGGAAGTGTGTGGGACATCCTCAACGTCTTCCAGGCCGTGTTCCGCCAGGTGTACCCGTTGCCGTACGACAGCGAACCGCCCGTCCAGCCCGGAAAGGCCCGGTGATTGAGAAACAGTTCGATCATGTCAAGATAGGCCTGCTCAATCACAGCCCGCTGCGAGACCGAAGCGTTCTTATAATAATCAACAATCCGGTTAACCGCCGGAATCCAGTCACCGTTAAAGCCCGCCGGCTCGGCAGGATTCGTTGTCGACGAAGCATTCTCCGAGTCCATAATGGTAATCGGCCGGCCGGTCAGTTCCCCGCTGACCGAATCTCGTACAATCGCAAATTGCACAGAAACAATGTCATCGATTTCCTGCATTTGTGCGGAACTTAAACCGGAACCATTGGGAGTGACCATGCTGACGGCATAGCCGGCATCCACATGATTAATTTGTGCGCGTATCGATGAGGTGATGTCCGCTTCGGCAAGCTTAGCCGGAGCATGTCCATAGTCCGTTCGCAAATCCCAACTGTAGGACGGAATCGCCAAAGCTGCCCCTGAAATAATAATCAACGACAGCATTAGCAACCGCATCACCCGGAACCTATCATTTCGGTTCATACAATCTGTACCCCGCCAAAACCAAAGAAACGTTCATTTCAGCCTAACCAAGCCAATCGCATCTCCGTCAGGAAATCGTTTTTTCTTCAAGCGTCAGCTTAGCAAGGCTCTTTTCATCAATCTCCACTCCCAACCCCGGTCGATCCGTCAGATGCACCACCCCGTCTTTCAACGGAAGCGGCTCTTTCACAATATCGTCTTCAAACCCATGGTCATACTTGCCGCCCAATTCACCGCACGGCATGGTCAGCCCAATCACCGACGCCAGATGCTGATAGGCCGCACTGCCAACGCCAAGATAACCGGTACCGCCAACCCATGTCGGCACCCCCATAATCTCACAGGCCCGGCTGCGCATAATCGCCCACCGAATTCCGCCCTGCTGATTCGGATGATGATTAATCAAATCACAGCATTTCGCTTCCAGAATTTTTCGATACGCCGGTTCACTTCGGGCAAACACATCCATCATAATCTTAACGCCGGTCGTGCCCAGCAGGCTTTTATACTGATCGAAATCGCCGTCCAGCGGATCCTCGAAAATCGACAGTCCGCCCTTGTCAAATTCCGGCAGCAGTTTGACAAATTCATCATAATTCTTATAGCCCCGATTGGCATCGGCCAGCACCGGACTGTCTGTCGGCACATGTTTGCGAACCGCCCGCAGATTGGGCAAATCGATGTCCGGATCACCAACCATCTTGAACTTAACCCCGTATCGAAAACCCTGTGACACAAATTTTTTGGCTTTCGCCGCCGCATCATTCGGACTCTCCGGAAAAAGACACGGCATCAGGGGAATTTCCTTGCGAACCGCCCCGCCCAAAAGCACATGCAACGGAACTCCTACCCGTTTGGCCGCCAAATCGTGCAGAGCCATCGAAACCGCCTCGCGCGGAGCGTTCCAACCCCTATCAGGCACAAGACTGTCCAGTTGGAATGCGTCCCGACCCAACAGCGATTCAGCAATCGGCAGCACCCCCTTGAGATCCTTCATCAGACCTTCACCGTAACCCACATAGTCACCGCTGTGAACAGCCACCAACACGAAGTAAAAATAATCCGGCTTGCCGTAGGAAAATTTGACTTTGCAGCGAACCTGCCCACGATAAAGTACCACTTTATCAATCGGCAAGACACCGCATCGAGGACTTTCAGTAACTGAAGTTTCGCCTAATGCTTGCGTAGCATAAACAGCCGTCACACCCCCGGCCAGTTTGAACAGTTCTCTGCGGTTGACCATTCTCAAATCACCTTTCAAAAACGGAAGGAACAGATTTTCACCCTTGACAAAAACGCAAGTATCCGTATAATACCCCAAGTTAATCGATTAACTAAGCCTTTTCAAGTATATTTTATAGGAAATTGTAAAATGTATGCCAAAAAAAGTTTTTCCACAAAACACCTCTGTTTACTTATCTTCACAGCGTCTTTCTTCACTGTTTGCCTTGCCGAAAGCAGCCATTCCAGCGATATCTCCATGACTTATCTGACCGGACGGCACACATTCCTCCGGGGTGAAACCGCCGAGATTCTGCTGAAAATTGACAACAATACCGATCAGCCTATTACAGACGCAAATCTCCACATAAATATTTCAGATTTGATAAAAAACCAGAATACCCTGACCAGCATCCCGGCAAAAACCTCACACGAACATCTTTTCAAAGTCAACACAAACAAACTCAAAAAAGGCCGCTACAACCTTAATTGCCGACTGATTTCCGGCAACCAGACGCTTGCCGAAAAACATATCGACATTGCCGTTGCCGCCCCGTGGAACCCCGAGCGGATGCGCGTCTGGCTGTGGCCGCATCACAAATTCGGCGAGAACGTCTGGAAGATGGACGAAGAGGCTCAAACTCAACTCCAATGGTACGCCGACAAAGGGTTTAACAGCTTTAATCCCGGCGGCGGTGTGCGGGAAGCACAGAACAACTTTGGCGGATTCCCAGATGAGAAACTCCGCCTGTACGACCACTGCTTATACAATGGATGGGAAGCCGGTTTCGCGGCCTATACGGGATTTTTCTTCGAAGACGAAATCGAAGACAAGGACGCAAAATTCGAACCCCAAAACCCATGGAAACCGTTTGAGAAATTCACCAACCCCTTTCATCCTGACGTCGCCAGCCTGCAGGAACAAAAGAACCGCCAACTGATGGAGCGCCTCCGAAAATTCCCGGGACTTGGAACCTGCTATCTTGAAAGCGAAATGGAACAATGCCTGCTCAAAGACACTCCCCTCGCGAAAACACAATACCCCAACGCAATGCCGGAAGCAACTGAACACACCTTCATCTTGCCCGGCGTCATCGCAGACACTGACCGGGGATACCTGGAACACATGTATCGATATAAATGGGGCGATGGGCTGGTCATTGCCAACTCCCGCGCCGCCCGGATCGTTCACGAATACCGACCCGACATTCTGATTTTCGGTGACCCACTGCGATACACCACCGCATACGGCCGGTTCTACGGAGCCGATTCTCTCAGCACATGGATCTATATGAACCCGGACCCGCGATTTATCCTCTATATCGAAACACTGATCGCCAGCGGAAAACTCTACAATCAATCCGCCATCCAGACAATCACCCTGCTCAATTATCCCGGCACCCTGGCTCCCAAGGACAAAGGCTGGACGCTGATGGGGCCTGACCGACTGGTTGAAACAAGCTGGCTGACGCTGTCTCGAAACCCCGAAGCCCTCAGCTATTATGTTTCCAGCGGCTGTGATCCGTTCCGGCCGGGCTATACCAAAAACGTCATCAGCCCCGACAAAGCAACGCCGCTCGAAACACGGGTATATCCCTATTGTCAATACCCCGAGAGCTTTCAGGCACTGAAAACGTTCATGGACGAGATTGTAAAACCCTACGGCCCGATGATTCGCAATCTGGACCGGACAAAACGCAACGTCGCGGTCCTGTCTTCGGAATCATCATCGGTTTACCGCGATTCGCCGAAACTGATCGGCCACTACCCGCCTTTCCAGATATACAATTTTTATTCGGTGCTGGACGTGGCCCATATCTCCGCCGATATCGTGTTAGACGAAACCATCAGAATGTTCGGACTGGATGGATATGATGTCCTGTTCATGCCCAAGTGCGACACGATTACCGAATCGGTTTATAAGAAGATTGTCGAATTCCAACAGCGAGGGGGCACAGTTATATCCGACCAATACCTGCGTGCGCCCCTGAAAGATGTCACCAAATTCGATTTTGATTTTACGCATCGCTCAAAAGTTTCGGCCAATGCGATCATTGACCAGAAAGATTTTGCTGAACTCAGCGACAATATAGCCAAACGGTCCGCTCAGTTGAAAAAGGTCAAGGGCGTCACCGCAATGGATGACTGGAACATCATGGAATCCTACGCTTCGCAGCTTAGAAAACAACTACCCGATATTCCACGCGTTGCCGATTGCCCGCAGCCATCCGTCTCGCTGAATATGTTGGAAAAGGACGATGCTCGATACCTGTTCGTCGTCAATGACAAACGAACATACGGCGAGCGTTTCGGACAATACAAGGCCATGCTCGAAAAGACCGTCCCGCAGACGGTTCCGATCACACTGCCGCAATCTACCGGTCAAACGCTCTATCTGTATGACATGATCGACAAAAAAATATTACCCTATGACACAACTGAAAACGCCATCATCTTTGATGTTGACCTGCCGGCCCCGGGTGGAAAAATCATCGCCATCTTTGAACAAAAACTCGGCAAGCTGCAAATCGAAGCCCCCAAAACAATAACGGTCCAGGACAACAAACAGCGCATCGACATTCTCGTCAAAGACAACAATTCACGGCTCATGCGAGCAATTATACCGATCAGCGTCCAAATCACTGACCCGAAAGGCAATCCCAGCGAATTCAGCGATTACTACGCCGCCAAATCAGGACGGCTGACAATCGATTTCATCCCCGCCCTGAATGACATCAAAGGCACCTGGAAAATCACGGCAACCGAACTGCTGACCGGCAAAACAACCCGCAAAACATTTAAACTCAAATAAATAGTTTTCACCAACTCAGGTTTGTCCGGCGAAAACTCTGTCGGACAAGCCTATATCATCTATGAAACTGTTATTTTATCCGTTTTATTCAGTAAAAAACCGTCTATCTCTCAACACACCCGCCCCTCACCTAAATCATAAGATTGTCCATCATATTCATCAAACTGTCCATTGTTAACACGCTTATCGGTGTATAATATAGACATCTGTCATAAGATTCAGCCGTTTGCCAAAAGCAAAACAACCGACAAGACAGCACCGGATGATGAACAAATCAATTCTCAATGAGATGACACAGAAAGGGTAACACTATGAAAAGGGGTCTTTTCAAATCCTCCATGATTTATGGAATCACTCTGTTAATGGTTTGTTTTCAGGGCCGGATCGTCGCAAAAACAAACTCCTCCGTCTGGCTCAGTTCGCTTGATTTATCAAAAATGACAACCGGCTGGGGAAAGGCTCAGGCGGATAAGTCGATCACACAGCAAAAGCTCTCCATTGGCGGCGTGACATACGAAAAAGGCGTCGGCTCACATGCCCCAAGCGTCATGCACATCAAGCTGAACAAAGGCACGACACGTTTCACGTCCTTCGTCGGCGTTGACGATGACACAGAACACCCTAATGCTTCTGTTGTATTCAAAATCTATGCGGATAATAAAGCCGTATTCAACAGCGGCG
This sequence comes from Sedimentisphaerales bacterium, assembly GCA_028282905.1. Classification (GTDB taxonomy): domain Bacteria; phylum Planctomycetota; class Phycisphaerae; order Sedimentisphaerales; family Anaerohalosphaeraceae; genus 4572-13. Next base: position 39,007 of record JANQGW010000223.1, read on the forward strand.
TGATGAAAGCCTCAGATGCCCCCAAAAAGGTAGACATCGACCTCAAAGGTGCCAAAAGGCTTATCCTGATTGTCAATGCCGCCGGTGACGGTATCAGCTATGACCACGCCGACTGGGCCATGGCAAAATTTGAAGTCTCCGGCACAAAACCCGTCGCTGTCGGCCCGCCTGCGGAAAAAGAGTATATCCTCACCCCAAAACCGAAACCGGCCCCGAAGATTAACGGGCCGAAAGTCTTCGGTACCCGTCCGGGCAATCCCTTCATCTACCGGATTCCGGCAACGGGCAAAAGGCCCATGACTTTTTCGGCCGAAAATCTTCCTCCATCCATGAGTCTTGACGTCAATAGCGGAATTATAACAGGACACTCACCCGCCAAACGCGGTGACTACAAAATCACACTCAACGCCAAAAATGCCTCCGGCACCGACAGCCGCCCCTTCAAACTTGTTGTGGGAGACACGCTCGCTTTAACCCCGCCGATGGGCTGGAACAGTTGGTACATCCATTACCACCGGGTTACGGATGCGGATATGCGGGCGGCCGCCGATGCCATGATCGACTCCGGCATGGCCGATTACGGCTACATGTATGTCAATATTGACGACTGCTGGTCCAAAAAGAAAAATGACACACCGTACCGGGATGAGTGTGAAGCGATTTTACCCAACGCAAAATTTCCGGACATGTATGCGCTGACTGACTATATCCACAGCAAGGGCCTGCGTGCGGGCATCTATACCTCGCCGGGCCCGTGGAACTGTGCCGGGTATGTCGGCAGTTTTCAGCACGAACAGATCGATGCGCAACTGTTCGCCGAATGGGGCTTTGACTTTCTCAAATATGACTGGTGCTCATACGGAGGACATGCCGTGGACCGAAGCCGCTATGAGTATGTCAAGCCTTACGCCCTTATGGGCGAGATACTGCGAAATGTCAGCCGCGACATGGTGTATAATCTCTGTCAGTACGGCATGGACAGTGTCTGGCAATGGGGAGCCGATGTGGACGGCAACTGCTGGCGAACAACAGGCGATTTGGGCCTGATGTCCAGTTATCTTGAGGTCGGCCTGAGCAATGCCCGGCACTATGAATACGCCAAGCCCGGCCGTTGGAACGACCCGGATTATATTCTTATCGGCTGGGTCGGCAACGCCCATGCCCAGGGCGAAGGCGTCAAGACCAAACTCACGCCGAGTCAACAGTATCAGTACATGTCCATGTGGTCATTAATGGCAGCACCGCTGATCTTTTCCGGCGATATGACAAAACTGGACGATTTCACACTCAATGTGCTGTGCAACCACGAAGTCATCGACATCAACCAGGACCCACTCGGAAAGCAGGGCCGGATTGTCGAGCAAACCGATGAATACTTCATCATGACCAAAGACCTGGAAGACGGCTCAAAGGCCGTTGGGATTTTCAATACGTCCGAAGTGGAACTTAGTATTAACGTCGCATGGAAAACATTAGACATTCAAGGCACACAAACCGTCCGAGACGTATGGCGACAGAAAGACATTGGAACCTTCAGCAAGGAGTATCAAACCAACGTCCCTCGCCGCGGTGTGAGCTTTGTACGTATTTCGCAATAGACAGAAAACGCTTTGAAGGCTTAATCTTATTAATAGAGAGCTAAATATGTCATTTCGTTGAAAAAAATATTTAATTTCGGGTAAACGGTCTTTTTTATGGTGAAAACGTGTAAGATTTTACAGTTGATGATAACTCAAGTATTTGTGCTCAGAACCATTTTGATACTGGGTGTTATTGGCTTGAGTATGCAAACGGCAAAGGCGCAAAGCAAGTCGGTCAGCAATCGCCCCAATGTCATCATTATCTATGGCGACGACGTGGGCTATGCGGATGTCGGCGTCTATGGCAGCACAAACATACCAACGCCCCATCTGGATCAACTGGCATCGCAGGGGATACGCTTTACGGACGGTCATTGCGGAGCAGCAACCTGTTCCCCCTCACGGTTTACGCTGCTGACCGGCGTCTATGCTTTTCGTAAAAAGGTTAACATTCTGCCGCCCAGTGCGCCGTTATGTATTCCAACGGACTGGCTGACACTGGCAGATGTGTTTAAACAGGCCGGCTACGGAACGGCGGTGATTGGAAAATGGCATTTGGGACTGGGCAAACAGAAGGAACCTGTCGATTGGAACAGGCAGGTCAAGCCGGGACCACTGGAGCTGGGATTCGATTACAGCTACCTGGTACCTTCGACGAATGACCGGGTGCCATGTGTTTATCTGGAAAACCATCACGTTGTTGGGTTAGATCCGACCGATCCGCTGTATGTCTGGAAGGCAGGAACAGCGATGCCGAATGCGGCGGCTAACAGTACTCAATATCCAAACGGCAAAACAGATGTCAAGTCGATGACCCGTTGGGTTGGCGACCGACAGCACAGCTGCAGTGTCATCAACGGCATCGGACGGATTCACTATATGGCCGGCGGAAAGTCTGCATTGTGGGATGACTACACCATGGCCGATACACTGGTGGAAAAAGCAGTTGAATACATTGCGAACCATAAAAATGAACCGTTTTTTTTGTATTTCTCATCGCCGGATATCCACATGCCGCATACCCCGCATCCGCGTTTTCAAGGGAAAACACAAATGGGATCACGCGGCGATGCCATGGTTCAGTTGGACTGGACCGTGGGGCAGATTCTGAAAGCACTTGAGACCCATAAGCTCACAGACAACACCATCGTCATCTTCTCAAGCGACAACGGCCCGGCCTATTTTGAAGGATACCTGAACAACAAACCCGCAATGGACGCGGGTCGCGAAGGGTATAAGGGCCATGATGCTTCCGGACTGTACCGAGGCGGAAAATATGAGATTTACGAAGGCGGCACCCGCGTACCGTTTATCATACGCTGGCCTGCGAAAATTCAAGCCGGAAAAACATCAGATGCGATGGTCAGCCAGGTGGACCTGCTGGCCTCATTCGCACATTTGCTGGGGATTACCCTGCCCGACGGTCAGGCCGCTGACAGTCGAAACATGCTGGATGCTTTTCTCGGACACGACCCGGCGGGATTAGACGAGATGGTCGAAGAGGCACTCGGCCGCCTCGCCTTGCGTCAGGGAAACTGGAAACTCATTGATAAAGGAAAATCCGTTCAATTGTATAATTTGGCAAACGATCCATCTGAACAAAACGATGTCACGGAACGGCATCCGGATCGAGTCAAACAAATGCGAAAACGCCTTCAGGCAATCAAAGAAGCTCACTAAAAGGAATAAATGATGAATCAAGCTATTCAGCCTTGTCGAAAAAAATGGGCCGGCACACTAACCGACCGGCAGCGGTTTAACCGGCAGATGCATTATGAATCGGTGGACCGGTGTTTCAACATGGAATTCGGTTATTGGGAGGAAAACTTCGAGCAGTGGAACATCTTTAAAGATAATGGTATTACCAATAACGCCGAAGCGGACCGATTTTTCAATTTTGATGTCATCAAACTGTATGAATATCCGTGGATGAACCCTGCTTTTGAACAGAGGGTGATTGAGGAAACGGGCGACAAGCAGATCATCATCAATCAGGATGGCTTGCTGGCCGAAGTTCCCAAAGACGGCCACAATACGATACCGCATTTTATTAAGTCTTCGATTACCACGCCGGACGACTGGAAAAAGTGCAAGGAGCAAAGACTCCGTCGGGACGATCCCCAGCGTAAAGTCGATGTTGAAGCTTTGAAAAAACTGTATCCGTCAGACCGTCATTTTCCGGTCGGCCTGTGGTGCGGTTCGATGATTGGAAAAATTCGTGACTTGCTGACATTTGAAGGGCTGGCCTACGCGTGCTTTGACTATCCGGACATGGTCGAGGATATGGCCGAAACCTGCTGCGTGCTGGTCGAAGACCATCTGGACCAGGTGCTTGGCGAGATTGATTTCGATTTCGCCTGGGGGTGGGAGGATATCTGCTTTAAATCCGGCCCGATTGTTTCGGTCGATTTCTTCAGGGATGTGCTTGTGCCGCGATACAAACGCATCAACGCAAAACTGAGAGCTTACGGCATCGATATCTGGTTTACCGATTGCGACGGTGACCTGCGGCCGATTTTACCGCTGCTGATTGACAGCGGCGTCAACACGATGTTCCCGTTCGAGGTCAACTGCAGTGGTCATCCTGCCGACGTTCTTAAAGAATACGGTAAAGATTTACGGATTATGGGCGGATTCGACAAGATGTCGCTGGGGGCCGGCCCCGAGGCCATTAAAAGTTATATGGAAACGCTGGTGCCGCTGGTCGAACGCGGCGGCTACATCCCCTTCTGTGACCACCGATGTCCGCCGAATGTCAAGCCGGAAGATTATCTGTACTACCTTGACCTCAAGGAACAAATGTTTGGTTTAAAATAATAACGACAGAGATTATGAGATATTAAAAGGAGATTTTTGACGATGAAACATTCCACTTCAGTCGTATACGTTGGATTCGTTGTATTGCTCAGCTCATGTCTGTTAGCCGGTAATACGATCGACCTATCCGGCCCATGGAAACTTGCCCTGGACCCGAAATCTGTGGGAATTCAGGAAGGCTGGTTTGAGAAAAGTCTGCCCGGACAGAACGAAGTGCAGTTGCCCGGCTCAATTCAGGAGCAGGGATACGGCGATGCCCCGGGACCGGACACGCAATGGACCGGCAGTATCCATTACGACCAGTGGAACAAACCTCGCTATGCCCCTTACCGGGCCGCGGATAACTTCAAAATGCCGTTCTGGCTTCAGCCGGAGAAATACTACAAAGGCCCCGCGTGGTATCAAAAAACGGTCACCATCCCGCGTTCCTGGAAAAATAAGCACATTACGCTGATACTGGAGCGGGCGCATTGGGAAACGAAAGTCTGGATTGATTCAACCCCCGCCGGCTCGGGAAATTTTCTATCCACTGCACATACCTACGAGCTGAGCGAACTTTTAACACCCGGCAAGCACACGCTGACAATCCGTGTGGATAACCGGGAAGTCGTTGACGTTGGTGTTAACTCGCACAGCATTTCCGATCACACACAATCCAATTGGAATGGGATTGTCGGACGCATTGAGCTGGCCGCCAAACCAACCGTCTGGATTGAAGATGTGCAGGTATATCCCAACCTTGAGAATAATGCCATAACGGTCACGACTCAATGCATGAACCGCGGGGACACAACACTCACGGGAAAACTGCTTCTGGATGTCTATTCCGACGGAAAAAAAGTAGAAACCCGTAAAGCAGAAGTTACGCTTGCCCCGGCAGACATGACACATGAAGCGGTGATCTCATTTAAAAAGCCGGCCCAAACATGGGATGAATTCAACCCTCATCTTTACACACTAAAAGCACGATTGAAAACCGGCTGGCAAACCGACGAACACCTCACGACTTTTGGAATGCGTCAGATCAAACTCGACGACAACCGTCTTATGCTCAACGGACGCAAAGTCTTTATGCGCGGTACACTGGAATGTGCCATCTTCCCCAAGACCGGCTATCCCCCGACGGATGTCGCCGAATGGAAACGGATTATCAATGTTTGCAAGGCCCACGGTCTTAATCATATTCGATTTCATTCGTGGTGTCCGCCCAAAGCCGCATTTATCGCGGCTGATGAACTGGGTTTTTACTTCCAAGTGGAATGTTCGTCATGGTGTAATTACGGAGGCGGCAAGGATATCGGATACGGCAACCCCATCGATCAATGGCTGTATGACGAGGCTGACGCGATTTTGAAAGCCTACGGCAATCACCCATCCTTTTTACTGTTTGCCTACGGCAATGAGCCCGGCGGAAAGCATGTGCCCTATCTCAAAAAATGGGTCTCGCATTACAAACAAAAAGACCCGCGTCGCCTTGTCACCAGCGGTTCGGGCTGGCCGCTGATTGCCGAAAGTCACTTTCATGTCTCGCCCGCCCCACGCATTCAAGGCTGGGGACAGCAACTGGCAAGTCGAATCAACAGCCAACCGCCGGAAACCACAACAGACTATTCAGCTTATGTAGAGAAATACCCCAACCAGAGTGTTATCTCCCATGAGATCGGCCAATGGTGTGTGTACCCGAATTTCGATGAAATCAAAAAATACACCGGCGTGCTGAAAGCAAAGAACTTCGAGGTGTTCCGGGACTTGCTGGAAAAAAAACACATGCTCAACCAGGCCCGTGATTTTCTGATGGCGTCGGGCAAACTGCAAACACTGTGCTACAAAGAAGATATCGAGTCGGCCCTGCGTACACCGAACTTTGGCGGCTTCCAGTTACTGGATCTGCACGACTTCCCCGGTCAGGGAACGGCATTAGTGGGCGTATTGGATCCGTTCTGGGATTCCAAGCCGTATGTCAGCCCCGTAGAATACAAACAATTCAGCGGTCCTATTGTCCCGCTGGCCCGTTTGCCCAAGCGGACATTCACTTCATCAGAAACACTCTCTGCGCAGGTGGACGTCAGTCAATTCGGTCCATCCGACTTGAACAACGTCACGCTCCGGTGGTCTCTGCTGGATACCGCCGGAAATACCATCAAAAATGGGACACTGAAGAAAGACGCACTGACTGCCGGAGATTTGCACACAGTCGGCAATGTGTCAATTGAACTGTCGGAATTGCCCGTACCGGCAAAATACACGCTCGAACTGTCCATCGACAAGACCGAGGCCATAAACAACTGGGACATCTGGGTTTATCCCGATACGGTCAAGACACAGGAAACTGACGATGTGATGATAGCGAGCTATCTCGATTCAAAAACGCTTACCCACCTGCAAAAAGGCGGCAAGGTACTGCTGGCCGTCAAACCGCCACAGGTCAAAACCAATGTCCGGCTCGGCTTTTCCTCAATCTTCTGGAACACAGCCTGGACACGCGGACAGGCCCCGCACACACTGGGAATTTTATGCGATCCCAAGCACCCGGCATTAGCGGCCTTCCCCACCGAGTACCACAGCAACTGGCAGTGGTCCGAGCCGATTCAAAACGCCGCCACACTGGAAATGGATCATCTGCCGAAACAACTGCGGCCAATCGTACAGGTGGTGCCGGACTGGTTTAATCCCAAACGTCTGGGACTAGTATTCGAAGCCAAAGTCAACAGCGGCTCACTGCTGGTCTGCAGCGTGGATATTCTGAACAACCTTGCCGACCGCCCTGTCATCCGCCAACTGAAGCATTCACTGCTGACCTATATGCAATCGGAAGAATTCAGACCGCAAACAAAAATTGACCTTGACGCGGTAAAAGCACTCTTCCATGAGCCGTCACCGATGGAAAAACTCGGCGTCAAAATCACAACCGCCAGCAGCTTTGAGAAAGGCTACGAACCACAGCGAGCCATCGACAACAATCCTGCAACAATCTGGCATACGGCATGGACCAAGGAAAAACTGGCACACCCGCATGAAATTCAACTCGATCTGGGAAAACCAATCAGCCTCAAAGGGATCACCTGTCTGCCCCGCCAGGACGGAAACCCAAACGGCTGGATCAAAGAGTACTGTGTGTATGTCAGCAGCACCCCCGATCAATGGGGCGAGCCAATCGCTCAAGGCACATTCAAACGGGATGCTTCACTAAAAACCATTCAATTTGAGAACGTAGTAAAAACAAGGTATCTTCGCTTCAAAGCAAAAAATGGCTTCGGCAACGATGTCTTTGCTTCTATCGCTGAAGTGAATTTACTGCTCCCTTAAGGGAGCAGTAAAACCCTTAATCATGATCGGTCTCAGGATACCTTTTTCCCCCTGCGATATCAAAATAACGTTTCCAAACCTGGTCGATTAAATAGTTGTTGGTGTGATATCGCACGGGATTGTCAGGGTCACCGCTTTTGAAGCTGACAATTTCCCGCTCTTTATCGACAACACCCTCACAGTGCCCATCCGAATAGACCACGTTATAGGAATCCTTGTGATGAAAATCGACGCCGCGGTCGGGATCAGCAAACACATCCGCCATGAATCCCATCCCGCCACCGTCTTTCTCGAAATTCAGCGAGCGCCACTTATGGCCATCCCAAAGCGAACGATAGTAATAGGTAATTTGCACCCAATTCTGTCCGTCAAACAATGATTCGGGGATTTGTCCGCGGGGCCATCCTCCCCCACTATCGGAAGGATTTGGATGATCCTTGCCATATTGCAGAGTCTTATTAGTATTGCCGGGACAGTAAAAGATCTCCGGGTCATCAATCAGCCCCAGCGTATAAAAATGGCCCGCTCCCAGCCAGAGGCCACCGCTGGCCAACTGACAATAAACGGCATAATTTCCTATTCCGGTATTAATCTCGGCATGGCATTTAAACAATTGTGAGTTATAATCCTGGGCATAAACCATCGCCGCCAACCCTAACTGTTTAAGATGTGCCCGGCAGGCAACTTCTCGGGCCTGCTCTTTTGCCTTACGCATCGCCGGGAGTACAATTGCCAATAACAACGCAATAATTGCGATGACCACCAGCAATTCGATCAAAGTAAAGGCAGATTTATTATGGACCCGTTTCATGTTGAATCCCTTTCATAAATCCTTTGAACAAAGACTTATTCGGCTTCATCAGTGACTCATATGATACCATAATCTTGTGGAATTTGATACCCAAAGATGCAAAGAGCTCTAATAATTCTGGTTTTCCTAAATATACCGGGCTTGATTATCATGAACTGCTGACTCCCAGCCTCTTTTAGCAGCAGTTGCTGAAAAACCCTTAGACCTATTAAAAGACGACATTCATATCTCTATTGAAAAATAAATATTGCTTTCAAACACAAGTAATCAAGCAAAGAAATATTTTCCTGACACAAGCGGTAGATTAAGTTGAATCAAATACAAAAGATTTGGATTTTATCCCTTGAAATCAAAACTCGTCTGCGATATACTTATTAATGCTCCTTCTGCCGCCTGTGGGATTTTTGGAAATCTCACCGATTTCCTTCCTCCTTCTGCCCACAGGCGGATTTTTTTCCTCAGAAAAATTCAAGTTGTGAGTGCACTTTTTGATTCTGGACAGAAACAGCCCACAGATGTATGCGTTATGGTTTACGTAAGATGTATCAGGATCGGGCCGTCTCGTCGGATTCCATCTGCATCGGCATCACAAACGGCGGCTTTCCGACTTTGGCTCGAATCCAGTTAAGGGTATTGCTGACCCTTGGCTGACGGACAATCCATCGCTCGATAGCATACTTTCCCGGAAAGTTGGTGAGGGCAAAACCGATCAGGATGGTGATAACCCCCTGGCCGGGGAGAATAAGCAGAGCCAGACCTGCAATGATAACCACGGCACCCAGAAGATTCTTCACGATGATAAATCCCGTATAGAGGAGATTGTGCTGAGCTGACTTACGGGCCGGCTTTCGCCGCTTCGCAGCAAAGTAGTTTTCGGGCAGGCACATCACTACAACAGGAACCGCCACCAGCGTGATCACGAGCACTATCAGAGAGCAGGAACCCAGCAGTTGTATTGCCTGTTGGTGAGCTTCAAGCCATTCGCCTATTTGAGCCATAGGTGCATCCCGTTTTAGAAATTTATTAACGTAAACAAGTTTATTATATTTGTCGGGTGTTTATGGTGCAAGGCCTATTCCTGATTATCGATCCTAAGACATTGAAGATTTCCTTCCTCCTTCTGCCACAGGCGGTTTTTTTCTTCCTTGGAGAAATCCCCTGTTTTTGGTATCCTGTAGGCATGTCTGGTTATCGGACGCAATGCTTTCTCATAAGCAGGAGTGGGACATGAAAACTAAATGGAACTACCGGATATTCATTGCCGCGTTGCTGTTTCTAAGCAGCCTGAGCTTTTCAACCGCCCTTGATGAATATGTGGCCCTGCCGCAGCCGTCTTTCGCTTGGACTGAAGTTGAATCCGTCTATGATGGAGACTGGATAACCAATACCACTGCCTACAATCTCCAATTGACCTCACAAACCTGGCGTTCAACTTCCGAAGTGGATACCACCGAATGGACACACTGGGTAACAATCATTGTGCCCGGCGGATTGGGGATCGCACTGAGCGGCGGTGTTCACGATACTGCAATGATTCTGGTTAACGGCGGCGACATCGGCGAACCGGCCCCGACCATCAACCCGGCAGACCCGAATCACGCCCAGTTTCGTAATCTCGCCCTGGGCACACGCTCGGTCATCGTGGAACTTCGCGGCGTCCCCAATCAGCCGCTGCAATTCACCGACGAAACCTTCACCCGCACTGAAGATGAAATCATTGCCTACTCATGGGATAAATTTCTCAACGGCGGTGATGACCATTGGCCGGTGCAATTGCCGATGGTCAAGTCTGTGGTCGCCTGTATGGATGCGGTTCAGCAGTTTCGTCCATCTGTGAACGAATTTGTATTGGCCGGCGGTTCCAAACGCGGCTGGACCGCCTGGCTGACCGCCGCCGTGGACTCACGGGTATCCGCCATCGCCCCGATTGTCAGCGACCTGTTGAATATGCACCGAAGCTTTGCCCACCATTGGTCCTGTTACGGCTTCTGGGCCGAGGCCCTGTCACCTTATGAAGACATGGGAATCTTCGACTGGTTTGAAGCGCCGCGAACCGATGATCTGCTGGCGATTGTGGATCCTTACGCATACCGGGACCGTCTGACACTGCCCAAGTACATCGTCACAGCCGCCGGGGATGACTTTTTTATTCACGATTCGGCCCAGTTCTACATTGATGACCTGGCTGGAGAAACCTATCTCCGAACGGTCCCCAACACCAACCATTATCTCGACGAGGCATTCACGACAATACTCGAAAATATGGTACCGTACTACGATGCGTTCCTGCGCGGCCAATCGCGTCCGGACTTTTCGTGGGTGCTGGAAGACGACGGCTCGACAACGGTGTTGACAACCGATACCCCAGTCGAAGTCAAACTTTGGCATGCGGATAACCCGACTGGCCGTGATTTCCGGCAGGTCACCATCGGCAGCACATGGACATCGACAATATTGGCCGAACAGTCACCCGGCGTTTATATTGCCAACCCGGGCGTTCCGGCAACCGGCTGGCGATCGTACTTTGTCGAGCTGGTCTATGACTTTTCCGGGTCTCTGCAAGGCGAACTGGATGATTTTGACTATCACTTCACCACCGAGATGCGGGTACTTCCGGAGATGCGTCCGTTTGAGGCAGATTTGTCGCGAGACAGACTGACCAATCTTCAGGACATACTCATTCTGGCCGAGAACTGGCTTGACACCACAGCCTATTACGACATTATGCCCCGGCGAACCGGAGACGGCATCATTAACCTCAATGACATGAGCGCCTTCTCCCTGCATTGGCTGAATACGGACTAAAGCTGTTTTCCTTTTGCAATCGACTTAACCGGAAAGATTGAATATACTGAAACGCATGAAAGCAAACTGATATGACTCTTTAGAAAAGGACGGAACCACTCTCATGGCAGACTATACTCCCACGCGGCAAGAAGCATTCGAACTCCTCAGAGAATATAACACCGACGAAAGCCTCATCCGGCACGGCTTGGCAGTCGAAGGCGTTATGCGGTATTTTGCTCAGAAATTTGATGAAGATATCGAAAAATGGGGCATCATCGGGCTTGTCCATGATTTGGACTATCAGCAGTTTCCCGACCAGCACTGCACCAAAACGGCGGAAATCCTCGCCGGCCGCAACTGGCCGCAAGAATACATTCGCGCTGTGGTCTCTCACGGCTGGGGTATCTGCTCGGATGTTGAGCCGGTAGAAACCATGGAAAAAGTCCTTTATGCAACGGATGAATTGACCGGATTGATCGCAGCAACCGCCCTGGTCAGACCGTCCAAATCCGTCATGGATACGGAACCCAAATCCGTCAAGAAAAAATGGAAGGACAAATCCTTTGCCGCCGGCGTCAACCGAGAAGTCATCCGGCAAGGCGCAGAAATGCTGGGCATGGAATTGCCCGATTTGTTCAGAGAAACGATTGCCGGAATGCGGCAGGTCGCCGCCGAAATCGGACTAAACGGAGTAAGCTAAAAGCCTAAGCACGCTGAAGGTCTAGATAACATTATGGTAATCACAGAGGGACATTGCTGAAAAACTCGATTTCGTTTTTTGGACAATCCTGAACTGTTTCATAGCCAGGGTAATAGCCTGATGGCTGTAGATTGAACTTTGAAAAAGCTCTCAGGACTGCTTTTTGTCTTCGCTTGAGATACGCAACCATCATCGGCTGTGAGTAATCATGGTGGCTTAACATTTTCAGGGCATAGTTCAACCTGGACAATGAAAGATTGTAGAATGGAGGGTCGCAGATAATGATTCCGAATTTCTTGCTGACCCATTCCGGCCGGAGTAAATCATATTTCTGAAAGCCTTTGAGAGAGCTAAATCTCTCATCAATATCAAGGATCGTCACATCAATCCCTCTGCTTTCAAGTGCCTTTCCGAGCATCGGACAGCAAATACAGCAGGGGTTGGCCCAGCCTTCCAGGAAGGTCGCCAGTTGATTCAATGTGTCAGAATCAAAGAAGTATTGCTCATTTGAGTGTAGTTCATCCATGTTGAGTTCTTTTTAGCTTGAAATTTATACCTTCATATACCCGGACAGGATTTCCCCTTTCAAGAGAATTGTGCTCATCCCATCTTTCCTGCTGAAGCTGTTTCTCATCATCCTGTTTCCGTTGCTGGAGTTTTTCATGCAAACGGCTCAACGCCAATTTACGATTCATATGCTGAGATCGTTCTTCCTGTGCAACAGCATTAATCCCTGTGGGCACATGAGTCACCCGGGCTGCAGATTCCGTTTTGTTGGTATGCTGGCCGCCCGGGCCCGAAGATCGCATACTCTCAAACCGGAATTCATTGTTGTTATAATCAATTTCTTCAGGTGCTTTGTAAGATGCGACTCCCACAAACCAGTTTTTTCGCTTATGCTTAGGGCGAAATTGACTGTTGCCGATCCATTGAATCGTTCCTTGCCATTGGGATAGGAACTCAGACAGCTCCTGCCCCTCAACAGAAAGCAGAGCCGATTTAAACAAATCCGGCTTACTGGCTGAGGCGACTTCCAGAACACGGCAATCATGGCCTTTGACCGAGGCATCTTTCGTGATTGCCTCGACAACTCTGGCCACAACCCAACAACATTCATCCGGCCCACGCCCTGAGGTAATTTGTAACCAACAAACGCTCATTAATCCTCCGGTCTTTCACCGGCCGGGGCCATTTTTACGATTTTAGGATCGAAACGAGCAATTGGCTGAACCAAATCATTCTGAGCAGCCATCACTTCTTCGATATCTTTATACGCCATCGGAACCTCATCCAGGCCTGCCGAAATCAGCTGTACACCACGATCCTTGAGGAACTTCTTGGCGTCATGCCAGGTAAACGTCTCTTTGGCTTTCTTACGGCTCATTTTACGACCCGCGCCATGAGAAGCAGAGTTCAACGACTCCGGCTTGCCTTTTCCACGGACAACATAGCCGAACGTTCCCATCGAGCCTGGAATAATCCCAAGCACACCCTCGTCGGCAGGCGTTGCCCCTTTACGGTGAACAATGACTTCCTTCCCGTCGTGCTCTTCTTTCCAGGCGAAGTTATGATGGTTTTCCACGTCGAGCAACACCTTAACGTTCAGGTTATTAGCAATATGTTTATGGATCAGCTTATGGTTAGCCGCAGCATAACGGCCCATCAGTTCCATCGCCTGCCAGTATTCCTGGCCTTCGGCACTGTCTATATCAAGCCATGCTAAATGTGTCAATTCCTTCGGCAATTCCGGATGCTTCTGGACGGCCAGCTTACTGAAATAGGTAGCGATTTCGTTACCCGTCCCGCGGCTTCCACTATGGCTCAGCAATGCCAGATAAGTCCCAGCCTTGAGCCCCAGATCATCCTCATCAAGTGTCAGCGTTCCGAATTCCACAAAATGGTTTCCGCTGCCGCTGGTTCCGAGCTGGCTCCAGGCTTTATCCTTAAACCGGTTAACAATCGGGCTAAATGACCAGTCTTCATCCATCACATCATGCTCTCTGCATTTCTTAAACGAGGCTCCAACACCAAAACGTGTTTCATCCTCAAGAGCATTTTTAAGACGACCAGCCTGTCCCGTCAAAGCGTTTACCGGCAAATCCAGTACCGTCATCTTCATCCGGCAGGCAATATCCATTCCGACTGCATACGGAATGACCGCATTCTCCGTCGCCAGTACACCGCCAATTGGCAGACCGTAACCCACATGCGCATCCGGCATCAACGCACCGCGAACGGAAATCGGCAGCTTGCACGCGTTTTCCATTTGCTGAACCGCCTTCGGTTCCAGACCGGTTCCCCATTGTCGGTAAACAGCCGGTTCGTCTCGGTGGACATACGTTGCACGTGCCTCTTTGCTCTGGTTGAGGTTCTTAGCCACTTGTCCAAAATGCTCATCGTCCAGGAATTTCTGTGGGTTCTTAGACAGGTTATTGATTTTTTGACAAATGTCTGTCTTATTCAGGTAACCATCATAGGACTCAACCCAATGCTTGATGGCCTCCTGCGTCATTTTCATGGTTTCCCCTTTGGGGATTCCAAGATAGGATAATTCTCGTGTTTTCATATTACTATCTCCATGGTCAATCATCGCTAAGCGATATTGACCTCATAAGCATTATTTTCCAATTTGTTTACATCAACCTGAATATCCAGGAACTTTTTCAATATCTCGATATTCGTCGTTGAATGCAGCGTTAGCGGCAGTGTCCTGAATGTGCCTCCGCCGGCCATGGCCATTGGGATCATTAACTGATCGGCCAGATGCCGTGCCACGGGAACGCCCGCGGCCAGATATTCACGGATTTCCTTAACCATTTCCAGCGGTACTTTGCCGGCCGGCACGCCTTTCATACCGAAACCGGTAAACAGTTCGGTAATGTTCTCGCTGGCGATTTCGACGGTGACGATATTACCCGGACCGTTTGAGTCACGTACTTTTATAATCTCCGTCTCTTTCATATCCCAGAGCAGCTTATTGCGAATCACTCGCAGTTCCCGGTCGGCAATTTTTTCCGGCAGGTACGCAACATAGGCTTTAGCGGAGCGTTTAACGACATCGCCTCGTTCTATGAGATCGATTCTGTCCAACTTCGCTTTCGGCTGAATCTGGACCGTAAAGCATCCGCCGCCGGCCGGATAAAAACCAGGACGCTGCAGGTCCAGCGTAATGTTTGGCCCCATTTTATTAATGATCGGCACAAACGCCTTTTCCAGAAAGCTGAACGGCGGCGCAAACGGATTGTGCGTCCCGCCTTCCAGCGTGATTTCCGAAGACTTATCAGCAATCAGCAAAGCCGGCAAAATCGTCTGCAGAACCAGCGTCGTACTGCCCGCAGTTCCAACCTTAAAATCGTATGTTCCCGCATTGATCGCTTTCGGCGAAAACGTCAAAAACTGCGAACCGATGGCATTACCGCTCACATCTGCATCGCCAATTTCAACCGCGGCATTGACAGCCGTCAAGTGCTGACGCATCAAGCCGGGCTTTTTACGACCCGCTCGAATATTCTCGATCTGAAACGGTTTTCCGGTGATCAGCGACAATGCCAGGCTGCTGCGAAGGATTTGTCCGCCACCTTCCCCAAATGATCCGTCAATAAGTATCATCGTTGTCTTCCTTAAACTCCTTTATACTGCAATTTATCAGATTTTATCCATCTTGTTTCATTTATTCAATCAATATCTCAATTTAATGGGCCAGGTTGGATTTGAACCAACGAAGGGACATCCGCCCGGCAGGTTTACAGCCTGCATCCTTTAACCGCTTGGATACTGACCCGTATCAGCAGCCCCGGCAGGAGTCGAACCTGCAGTCTGTGGATTCGTAGTCCACTGCCTTATCCATTTTGGCCACAGGGCTCTTAGTAATAGAAAAAATAGCCCCGGTAGGAGTCGAACCTACACTAAGCGGATTCTAAGTCCGCTGCCTCTGCCAATTGGGCTACAGGGCCAAATTGCGTCGTGGGAGATTCGAACTCCCATCACAGACTTGGCAAGCCCGTATGTTGCCGTTACACCAACGACGCATTACGGACGGAGAGGGAGTCGAACCCTCAAGGCCGGTTAAGGCTCAGCGGTTCAGCAAACCGATGCAGTCTCCCATCTGCTTGTCCGTCCAAGGGTGACCGACGGGACTCGAACCCGTACTCCTCAGGATCACAACCTGATGCTTTAGCCAATTAAGCTACGGTCACAGTCTGGGTGGTTGGATTCGAACCAACGACATCTCGCTTCCAAGGCGAGCAGGCTCCCAGACTGCCCTACACCCAGAAATTCAGCTCCGGCAGGAATCGAACCTGCAACGAGCGGTTTCAAAGCCCGCTGCCTCTTCCAATTGGGCTACGGAGCATTCACTTTTTAAATTGCATGTTTCTACGCGGCAAAATGCTTGGCTCTATCAGCAGAAACTGACTCGCAACACATAACACCCTGAAGGGTGCTTGCTCGGGGCAGGCCGGTGTACTCCCCGGCCTGCCCCTTCTGCCGCCTACAACAGGTTGACCACTCGGTCGGCCAAACCTTTTTCACCCAGTACCACATTCAACTTCGAATTCGTTGAGATGTTTTCCAGTACTTCCAATTCACGCAGTCGCATCAATACAGGGTTGTTTTCCAACAACTTGGCTGTATTTGCCTGAGATCGCATGGCTGCAGTCTCCTCTCTGCGAGCAATCAGGTTCGCTTCTGCCGCCTTTTTAGCCTCGGTCACCTTGTTCAACAGGTTCTTCATCTCACCGGGCAGGATCACATCTCGGATTCCAATCGCGGTCAGCTTCAAACCGAATGACTCGGCTCGCTGAATCAACTGATTCTTCAGTTCATCTGCCAGGGCATCTTTATCAGCCAGCAATTCATCCAGCTGGCGAGATCCAACAATCGCCCGCAATGCCAACTGAGTCTCACGGTACAATGACTGCTTGACATCTGTTGTCGAACGAACGGCCTTTTCGGCATCCTGAACAGTGTAAGCAACGACCGCATTCATTCGCAAAGTCACCTTGTCGGCTGTCATGATCTCTTGGCCTGTGATATCCAGCGACAATTCGGCCATGTTCACCTGAAAAACCTGAACACGCTCGATGCCCCTCCAGAACACATAACGTCCGGAATCCAGTGTTTCCACATAGCGACCGTTCTGGAAGTAAACACCCACATGGTCTCCAGCCACAGTCATTTCTTCCAGCAGATCCTTGGCGCCATCTGATTTCAAAATCACACTGATGTCACGGTGATTGAAACGAATATCCCGCGCGTCAATGACTTCCACTTTCACCTTGCGGTGTGTCGTCCAGATGGCATAGGTTCCGCTGGACAAGACGTATTCAAAACGACCGTCCACCCAAACCAACCCGCGCTGGTAGTCCTGAAGGTCCAAAACCTGGGCCTTGCCTTCCAAAACGCCGGACTTGATAATCAGGTCCAGATCCTTGTGGCGAATCCAGGGATCTCGCAGGTTTGATACATAGACCTGATCCTTCACAACAGGTTTCAAGAACCAGTGGCGTCCTTCGCCCAGCAAGCCAACCAACTCACCGTTACGGAAGTGGAATCCCTTTTCATACGAATGGATTTTGATCGTTTTAATACTCATTTTAATTCTCCCTTATATTCTATTTACTCACCTATTTTTTATTCATCTTAACGCCGGGTATATGTCATAAGAGGCTTTCAGGAAACATTTGACTGCTGGCCCATCTTTCACGCGGAGTATGCTTTAGTTCACTTCGAACAAGGAAAGAGACGAATCGGAGGGCCGCATTGGTAGATTTCCTTAAACCAGCGAAAACTACCGTTGCTTGATCGTCATCGACTTCTTTGCTCTTGGTCAGAAGTAAACGGTATCCGCAGACTGCAGAGCGTTTACAAATGGTGTTGACAGGCCAACGAGGTGAGTTGAGAAAACCTGTCAACTGCCGGACAGAACAAACGTTTCCTTCGAGCCTTTCGTGGAGCCGCTCTCGCGGCAGTCGGTGTGGGAGTCGAACCCACAACTCTCGAGTTAGCAACTCGATGCTCTATCCATTGAGCTAACCGTTGGGTATTCGATGCGGGATTCGAACCCGCATGGTCTTTGCGACCAACAGATCCTCAATCTGTCGCGTGTGCCATTCACGCCAATCGAAAGGTCCACCTTCGTTAGAACCCACTCACGGAACATACGCAGTGAAACAGCATGGCCGACACTGCGATGCCGCTGGCCCGGCGGAAATATCTTCTTAAATTTTTATAAGAGCGTTAATTTCTTGATTTACGATAGAACAATCGGTGTGCCAGACTTGAAAATAAAATAAAAAAACAAACATAACTCCTTTAAAAACAAAGGCATAAAAAATTTACAATTAAGTATTGACCACAAATGCACAAACAATTATATTTATAATAAATTATAATTTTATATATTAAAATATATACCATGAAGAATGTTGTCATCGGATTATTAGGGGCTAACCTGGATCGGGGTTTCGGGCCGGACCGCTGGAATCACTGGCGGCCAACGGTTTCAATCTGCCAACATGAAGAACTGCTGGTGGATCGTTTTGAATTGCTCTATCAGAAAAAGTTTGAAAAGACCGCCAAGTCTGTCATTGAAGATATCAGCCTTGTCTCGCCAGAAACAAAGGTTATCCCTCATGTTATCGAATGGGACAACCCGTGGGATTTTCAGGAAGTTTACGGCGTCCTTCATGATTTTTCGAAAAACTATGATTTTGACCCTGATCACGAAGAATACCTGATTCACATCACCACCGGCACTCATGTGTCTCAGATATGCGAGTTTCTGCTGACTGAATCCCGATATTTCCCCGGAAAACTACTGCAGACAAGCCCCCCGAAGCGAGAGACAGATATCGGGCCGGGACGGTATCAGATTATTGATCTGGATCTATCGAAGTACGACCGGATTGCAATGCGATTCAAACAGCAGCTTCGCGATGATATCTCATTCTTGAAATCCGGCATTCATACAAAGAATAAGCATTTTAATGCCTTGATTGAACGGATTGAGCATGTAGGCTCCCGGACGACAGACCCGATTTTACTCATGGGGCCTACCGGAGCCGGTAAGTCTCAGCTTGCCCAACGAATCTTCGAACTCAAAAAGGCACACAAGAAGCTTAAGGGCGATTTTGTGGAGGTTAACTGCGCCACCATTCGCGGCGATGCGGCGATGTCTGCCTTGTTTGGACACACAAAAGGAGCTTTTACCGGCGCCCTTCAGACACGAGAGGGACTGCTAAAGACCGCTGACAGCGGCATTTTATTTCTGGATGAAGTCGGCGAACTGGGCATTGAGGAACAATCAATGCTGCTGCGAGCCATCGAAGAAAAGAAATTTCTGCCCGTTGGCGCGGACAAAGAAGTCAGCAGTGATTTTCAGTTAATCTGCGGAACCAACAGAGATTTGCATGCAAATGTTGAAAGCGGCCAATTCCGTGAAGATCTGCTGGCCAGAATCAATCTGTGGACATTCCACCTGCCGGGGTTGAAAGATCGCCCCGAAGATATCGAACCGAATATCCAGTATGAATTAGACCGGTACGCAAGCAGTGCCGGGACACATGTCAGGTTTAATAAGGAAGCCCAAAGACGCTTTCTGTCGTTCAGCATGTCCGGACAGGCACTCTGGAAGTCGAATTTCCGCGATTTGATCGGGGCGATCACCCGCATGGCCACACTGGCCCCCGGCGGCCGAATCAGCGAAGACATTGTGGAAGAAGAAATCCAGAGACTGCAAAGATCCTGGCAGCCAATAGTCCAAGATGGTGATTCTATTATTTTAGAGCGACTCCTTGGACAAGAGCGATTGGCTCAAATTGATGAATTTGACATCCCCCAGCTGATTCACGTGATCAAAATATGCTCAAAAGCAAAAACCCTATCCGAAGCAGGGCGTCAGCTTTTTAATATCTCCAGAACACAAAAAGCCCGTCCCAACGATGCCGACCGACTGAGGAAATATTTAGCTAAATTCAGCATTTCATGGAATGAAATCAACAATATATGATTTGACGAGCTCTTCTCTCCCTAATATACTTTTCCAAGCAGATAACCTATTCTTGATTATTTAAATATCGATTTATGAAGCCGGAGAGAAAACGGAATAGTTCCAGACAGGCAGCAGTTGAACGAGGGAGAATGTACATCAAATCCAAGCTGTTTAGGCTTCATGGTTGTCCCTTCGCTTGCAAAGATGGTGTAATCGAATGGTTGGCTATTGACCAACCAGATGGGAAACCTTCGCGTTTATATCTAACCAGAGAAACCTTACACACAGCAATTTTCGCATGGAATAAGCTACTTAGCCAGTACGATAAGCAAAAAACAGAGCAACTCAACGAACTGGCGACGTTTACGAACCTGATTAATCGAGCAGAGAGGATCGGCTATAAGATCAACAAGGTTGTTTATCGCGGATATACGGCCGGGGATACATTACAGGTCATGCACGATAATGCCATTGAAGCCCGTACTCAGTTAAAACTTGAAGCTGAAACCGAAGAGCAGGCTCAGGAATTGGCTGATTTGAAACTGATGAGAGAGGCCGAACGTGCGGAGAAAGAGCAGCAGGTGCAAAAACAGCAAGCTGAGCACGAAATACAGATGGCCAAGCTCAAGCACGATGAGATGTTGCGGAACCAAAAAGCTGAACATGAAAACGCACTGGCAGCTCAAAAGAATCGAAATGAGCTTGATCTCGAAAATGTCAAGGCGAAAAATGCCCAGCAGGTCGAGTATCTCAAGGCCATGGAGGCGATGCAGATTGATCTGACGCAGTACCTGGTGGCTCAATATCAGAATCCTGATAAATTGATACGGATCGCCGGAGACAATCAGCCGCAGCTGCACCTGCACAATAACTGAAAGTAAAATTATGGATAAAAGGCTAATCAACGACCGAATTGAAGGTCTGCTGTTAGGAACCGCGGTGGGTGACTCAATTGGTTTGCCGCGCGAAGGGTTGTCACGAAAACGTGCAAAACACCTCTTTGGAGCCGCCCCGCTTCGACATCGGTTTTTCTTTGACAAGGGGATGATTAGCGATGATACTGAGCATGCCTGCATGGTTGTCCAGGCGTTGTTAGCAAGCCGGGGAGACGCGGATCGCTTCGTGCGATCATTAGGTTGGCGTCTTCGATTCTGGCTGTTGGGGATTCCTGCAGGCGTGGGACTGGCCACTCTTAAAGGCATCCTGAAGTTATGGCTGGGATTCGGCCCTGGCAAAAGCGGCATTCATTCAGCCGGAAACGGACCGGCGATGCGCTCCGGGCTGATTGGTCTATATACGGATGACATTGTTTTGCTGAAAAAGCTGGTTAAAGCATCGACATATTTAACCCATACTGAGCAGAGAGCTTATGAAGGTGCCCTGGCAATCGCTCTGGCTTGTCAGTACGCAGCGTCCAAAACTTCAGAAAATATTAGCATCGATGAGCTGTTTGCCATTTTTGAAGAGCATATAACCACTAATGAAATGAAAGCAGCTCTTTTACAGGCTCAGGTCGCTCTCGAAAATAACGACACAGCGGGGCAGTTTGCCAATTCATTGGGACTTTCAAAAGGGATCCCCGGATATATTGTTCACACTGTCCCGGTTGCTGTCTTCTGCTGGCTGAATCACAAAGACAACTTCCGGGCTGTCGTGGAAGAAGTCATTCTTCTGGGCGGCGATACCGATACCACTGGAGCCATTACAGGAGCCTTATCTGGTGCATTGTTGGGATCTTCTGCTATTCCCCTGGAATGGCTGAATGGAATCATGGAATGGCCTCGGTCAACCTCATGGATCAAGGCACTTTCAGAACGCTTTGCAGGACATATATCTGGAACCGATTCAAATCAGTCGAAATCTTTAGGTCTATTCTGGCCAAGTATCATCATTCGCAATATCTTCTTTACGCTGGTTGTCCTGATGCACGGCCTGCGGAGAATTGCTCCGCCATATTAACAACATTTCACCATTTCATGACGACACAGAGCGACAATCTTCCTATGATTTATCCGACAAATTTAGACCTCTGATGGTTAAGAGCTTTCCTACAAGTGACTCTGCAGGGGGAATTGGGAGGGTAGCTAAATTATTTATCTAAAACAGCTTGCGTTTTTTCACTTGATTTCGAGTTCTTCATTGGTATGTCGTCGATTCACTCTTTGCCGTCATTTTAGCATTGCTCCTACAAAAATCCTTGTACCGATATTTAATATCGCTTATATTGCCCCCTATGAATACCGAAAATACATCCAAAACCGTTGAATTGTCTGTCGTTGTGCCTATGTACAATGAAGGTGAAGCTGTCACCCAAAACGTACAAAGATTTGTAGAAGTTCTGAGAAAACTCGACATCGATTGGGAATTAATCCCCGTCAATGACGGCTCTACGGATAACACAAAAGAACAGCTTGAGAAAATCAAAGCCGATAACGACAGAGTTCGTTATGCCAGCTACGATACCAATCGAGGGCGAGGATATGCCCTGCGTACGGGAATAAACGCATCAACCGGCAAATATGTTGTCGCAACCGAAGCAGACATGAGCTACGGCGAAGAGATCATCGGCCGGCTGTATCAAGAATTGAAAAATAAGCAAGTGGATATCTTAATCGCTTCGCCCTATATGCCCGGAGGCAAGTTAGAAAACGTGCCATTTGCACGCGCGGTTCTCAGCCGTGGCGCCAATTGGTTATTAAGACGTGCCGTTGCCCCTCCAATCAGTACTGTCAGCGGGATGACACGCGGCTATCGCGGCGATGCCATTCGCTCAATCCCGCTTGAAGAAGACGGCAAAGAGATCCATCTGGAGATTGTCTCGAAAGGCAGCGTACTCGGATATAAATTTGACGAGATTCCCGCAACGCTTGCTTGGAGATTTTCCGAAGAACGAATCCAAAAAGCAAGTAAATTGGGTCTCAAAACGGTTAAACACATCTTCAGTCATTTACTTTTCGGATTCAGCGAAGCACCATTTTTACTTTTTGGCACTGTTGGAATATTTCTCTTTTCCATCGGCCTGATCGTCGGGGGATATGTAATCTGCCAGTCTCTTTTCGCCAACAGGACCATCGGAGTTTTAGCCGGCCCCAGTCTGGCGTGCCTTATTTTGATACTCGGGGGGCTTTTTGCATTCCTCCTCTACTTTCTTTCGTACCAAAACAGAGAAAACAAGCGTGAAATATTGAAAGTACGTCAAGCCATTTACTTATTAAACCAGGAATCTCAAAAAACTCCCAACATGGATGAATAACGATGGAAAAGAACATGGCTGTTCAAAAAGAAACCAAAAAACAGCACTTTGAAACGATTCTGAAATGGTGGGACACGCCGTTACCGGCCAGGACTCAAACATTCTGGCTGTTAACGATTGTCCTGGGCGCTTTGGCGATTCGGCTTTGGCAAATTTTCGCCTTCGGCTCCGGCTGCCGCCCCGACACGTATTCATTTCTTACACAGGCACATGATCTTGCAAACGGCCATTGGGCGCGATGGTTTTATATTAACACCAAACCGCCCGTTTACAGCTTCCTGCTTGCCGGCGGGATTAAATTGGGTTTAAACGAGATGGTCTTTGCGAAATGCCTGAGCACCTTCATGAGCCTGATTTTTCTGCACCCCGCCTGGCTGATTCTTAGGCGATTAGTAAAAGGGTCCACGCGTGTCCTGGCCTTGGCGGTCGTTGCGTTTTGCCTGATTGTCGTGGAAATTTCCACAAGAACGACTTCGGATATCACATACGCCGTTGTTTTACTGTACAGCTTCTATTTTGCTTTATACAAAGCGATTCTGGACCAAAAAGCAAAAGGATTTGTCATTGGAGGAATCCTTTTGGGAATTGCATTTTTAACACGCAGCGAAGCGGTCATCTATCTTCCATTGATCACAATCTTTGCGGTCTGGGGAGCGATCAGAAAAAAAGTTGCCTGGAAAACTGCAGCCCAATCGCTGCTGTACCCTGCAATTGCCATTATCGTTCTGGCTCCGCAGGTCATCCTGCTTTGCCAATACGAAGGACGCTTTTTGTTGAGACGAAATGCGGGGAATCTAATTGCCGAAAGCATCAACAATGCGCAAACGGATGCCGGTTCCGGATCCGAAGCTGTTCTGAGTGAAGCCGACAATGATACCACCAAACTCCGACAGCTCACGAACGTTGTCTGTAAAGTATTGGTTTCAGTCGCGGCCAATTCGTTTGACTATATTACGGATAAAATCCCCAGGGCAGTCGGTTATGTGCCGGCATTATTTTTGATTGTCGGGCTTATTGCCTGCGGAAAAAATCTGTTCCGGTTTTCGCCCGAATCACTCACACTGCTCAGTTTTGTGTGGACATTTGTGATTCTTGCCCCCATCGAAGCGCATAGCCGGTTTTTGATTGGCATCGTTCCGATGATTACGGCCCCAATCGCAACCGGTATTATTATTTTGGCGGCGAAACTGGCACAGAACAAACCGGCGGAATTTGGCAATAAACAGCTGGTAATGTCATCGGTCCGTCTTGTGATTATATTTTTTATTCTGGGAGTTATTGGTCCAACTGCAGCACGAATCGCGGCAAGGAACCCATACGATGGAACTGAAATTGTCGCAACGGGAAAAGTATTTTCTGAAATCATTAAGAATAACCCCGCCGATCAATCGAAAATCATATTGACGAATGTTCGGGAATCATCGCGTCTGAAATACATCACCGGGATGCCGATGGTCCTGCTTCATAGAAAAAAGGCTTATACCGCACAGGAAATCGAAGACATTTTAACTGAGCATCCATCCACAAAATTCCTTGTCATTACGGAAAAAGCCTGCCGGTCCATATTCCCAGAGTATCCCGTGCTTGCAAAATGGGCGAAACATCTTGAAACCTGCCAGACCCATCCAAAGTCAAAAGAACCGGAGTATGTATATATATTCCAGATCGATCAGGAATAACAGATAGACGCCGGTCTTTGTTACGATTGAGTTTCCGCTGTATTGATTGTTGTGTCGTCACATTCGTTTTTGCTCCGCAGGAAATCGCCGCAGCGTTTAGTTAATTGACGACTGGCAACTCCTCCGACAATAAACACAAATACCGCGTCAATGACGCGCCAGGTTAACCCCCCCGCCAATACCGCCTGGTAATCCAGCCCCATCAACGAGGAGATCCCGGCCAATAACCCTTCATAAACGCCGGCATTGCCCGGAGTAATCTGAAATGCCAATGAAACATTGCCTAATGCAACCAGAACCACGATATAGCTCCAATGAACTGATGCATCGCCTGTATTAAGGATAACTGCATATATTCCGCTTTGCAGAATAATCAGTGCACTGTAACATAAAATAAGTCTCATTAAGCACGATTTGTGACTTGCAAATTTTACCCATCCTTCGGCAAGATTGCCGGCAAATGCCAGTATCTTGTTGTGAGATTTCTTTATTCTGACCCGAATCATTGCAAGAACCAGCAATCCGGCAATTCCAACAGCAACAAGTAAAAGCGGTTTTAAAAACCAGATGCCGTCACGGATCCCTATCAGCACCAAGCCCCCGCCAACCCAAAGCAAGGCGGTGAAAATCGACGTCAGCAGCATCCCTGACAAGCTCGCAACAAACATCCCCGGAGAAAATTGATATCGTTTGTTAAGATAAACCGCCCTGGCAACCGCTCCGCCGCGCATGGGGATGAGCAAATTGCCAAAACGCGTCGCCATACTTATTTCAAACGATTCCATTTTGCCAAGTCGAATGGAATACGGCAATAGAACACTCGTCATAATGATTGCCGTCACGATGTAGTACAGAAGATCGAGAACTAACACAAGTGTGATTTTTGTCGCGGAAACACTTGCGAAAACATCAGAAAACTTCTCCCAGTTTGTATAAAGGTATATGCCTATCGCTGTAAATACCACTGCCAATACAGCCAAACGCACAAAAACCATCGGTTTCACTGCACGTTTAGACGGCTGAGGATTCGTTTCCATAGTATTTGGCCTTTTCTCTAAATATTTCAGTCATCAGTCTAAATAATTGCATTCGCTGCTATCCATCTTCACATATACTGTCAACACCCAGCCCCCTGAGAAATCGTAACCTGCTTATCAAAAAGAACTTACACTGACGAGATTCATTTACTGTCCGCCTGAGTAGGTCACGGATCCTTCGCAGTGCGGGCAGAAACACCTTCAGATTTTAGCGGTATTATTTCCCGCAGACAACGGCTCACCGGTTCATCGCGACCGAGGAAAGAGTCAAATTGACAGCAAACCGTCTGCTATCTGTCCGAATCATATCAAAATCCTTTTTCTTTGCAATACATTGTCAGAATATTCAGGAGTTGTGAATAATTTAGATTGACGCTAATATGGACTTTCTTTAGAATACTTTCGAAAAATCTCTGTTATGAGGCCATGAACCGGAATCGACGTCGATAGTGAGGCGAAGTTTCATATCGTCTTGTCGAAATTGACGAGTGACCATATGTGTTTCTTGATTGCGCATCGGTTCAAAACGGTCATCTCGATCGGTCGCATTGTAGTGGTCGATAACAGTTGTGTTGTCGCCCAAGACACGCATGGTGAACTGACGACCTCATCAGATGTCTAACGGCGTCTATAAAACACAAGTAACGGAAACCCTGAACACACAAAAAGGGGGCGGCCCTGTGTCCCGTTGGCATCGTTTAAAATTATAATATAACACTTGTTTGCATGGCGTATTGGGCCATGTTAAACTAAAGGGCAAACTCAAGAACTGGTGGAAATTAAAATCTGCCCTTGAGCGGTAAGTTTGCAATAAAAAATCTTGAGAAGAATAAGGTAATTGTCAAGAGTGTCAGTTACTGACAAAAAGTGTATTTTTTAAAGGTTTCTGTCGAAAAGCGACCTTATATAAAGAGAACTAAGCGAGGATTTACTTCTATGTTGAATGGAAAATCTATCTTAATTACAGGTGGTACAGGGTCTTTTGGCAAGAGATTTACTGAAACAATCCTGCGTCAATACCCTGAAATTCAACGAATAGTGATTTATTCAAGGGACGAGTATAAACAGTTTCAAATGAGCACGATGCCTCAGTTTAAAGATAATCAGAAATTGCGGTATTTCATCGGTGACGTAAGAGACAAAGAACGTCTCTATCGCGCGTTTGACGGAATTGATATCGTCATACATGCGGCGGCGTTAAAACAAGTGCCTGCTTGCGAATATAATCCATTTGAAGCCGTCAAAACAAATGTCCTGGGGGCAGAAAATATTATCAATGCGGCCATCGACAAAGATGTCAAAAAGGTTGTGGCCTTGAGCACGGATAAAGCCTGTGCGCCTATCAATCTTTATGGAGCCACAAAACTGTGCTCCGACAAGCTGTTTATCGCAGGAAATTCATATGTTGGCTCAAAGGACACTCGTTTTTCTGTGGTCAGATATGGGAATGTGGCGGGTTCAAGAGGATCGGTCATTCCTTATTTCCAGAAGCTGATCGAGTCAAAAGCCAAAGAACTTCCAATTACAGATGTGAGAATGACTCGCTTTTGGCTTAAACTTGACCAGGCAATAGAAATGGTTATTACGGGGTTGGAACAAATGCAAGGTGGTGAGCTGTTTGTCAAAAAAATACCGTCAATGAAAATTGTTGACTTGGCGAACTCTATGGCACCTGGCATCAAAATAAATGAAATCGGAATTCGTCCAGGTGAGAAAATTCACGAAATGATGATCTCGAAAGGAGATGCAATTCACACCTTGGAATTTGATGGATACTATATTGTACAGCCTAGCGTGCCCTGGTGGCATCCCGGAGAGTATCTGTCGAAAGGAAAGCCGGTAGAGAATGATTTTGAATATCATAGCGGCAACAATACCGATTGGCTCACCGTTTCACAAATGCAGGATTTAATTGCAGCATTGTAGTGAACACAGCGGCCGCAGCCGCACAGGATAATTTGTAAAGAACAAATTCGGAGCATTGCCGTGATCTCGCTTGGAATGAACGGCACGACTTAGACATGGATGATTGTAAATGAGTGACAGTTCGCTGTTAGATGAGGACAAAAAATACAGCCACAACAGGATTATCCGTTTAATCTCGGGATTTCCTGAAAACAGGCCTCTTCCATGCCGTTATGAACATGGACATTGTCCTTCCAACGATAAACCGGTCAATGATCTGAAGTCAAAAAAGAACTTAATGCTGGTATTCAACCGTCGAAGGCTCACTCTGTGGCAGAAATATTCGAAAAAGAAGGCCTATATTATTGGTTCTCTATTTGTTCAGTATCGAAGATTTAAAAATATTTGCAAAGCCGACGCTGCCAGTGGAACCGTTGCTTTCCCGTTGCATTCCACCCTCAAAGAGGAAGGGGTCTTTGACAGAGAAGAATACTGCAGGAAATTGAAGGAATTGCCGGAGACATTCCACCCCATTAAAATCTGTGTTCATGAGCATGATATTCAGCGCGGATTTGATAAGATATACCGGGGGAAGGGGTTTGAGATTGTCACCGCTGGAATCAGAGAAAATCCTGATTTTGTCGATAAATTTTACGATATCGTGAGGCATTGCAAGTACGCAACGTCAAACGCGTTTGGCTCTTATTTGTTTTATACCGTTGAGATGGGCATTCCCTTTTTTATCTATGGCCCCGAAGCAAGCATCCGATATACGGACAGAGATATCCCGATTGAAAGAGCCACGAGGGAAGAAGAATACGGCGGTTATATTGAAAGACTGTTTTCGACCTATCCCGACATTCAAATCACCGCACAACAGCGCATCGCCGTCGCCGAAGAGACTGGAATAGAGGATGCCATTTCGTCCGACCAACTGCACCAGTTGCTAATGAGTCATTATTGGCGGCAGCGCCTGGAAGACGCAATCCGTTTTCCGTTTCGCCACCCAAAGAAATTCTTACAGAGATTACTTTATAAATGCCCTTTAGTAAACAGGTCTGAATCATGAACTCTGGTTATGGAACTTGTTTCCCGCCAGTAGAAATGGGAAAAATAAGTGCTCTTATTATATCTGAAATATTTTCAAAATGAAGCTGGAAACCTTGAATTATTGAAATCAATTGATATTCTATTGAAAATAGACTCGGCGATGTAGCTGAGTCAAAACAAGTAATTTCGCACCGGAAACGTCCTCGAAAAGCAAAGATATGAGAGGGTGCTGTCCGGATTGCAAGAAAATTCATCAGAGTATATAGTCAATGAAAATCGCAGCTATAATTCAAGCACGAATGGGCAGTACACGTTTGCCGGGCAAGGTTTTTAAAGATCTGGAGGGAGAACCCATGCTGGTGCGAGTTGTCAATCGCACTGAGCGTGCTGCTTCTCTAGACTCAGTCATTGTAGCCACAACGGTTGAGCCCGCAGATGATCAAATCGCTAAGTTTTGTGCTGCTCGCGGTTGGCCCTGCTATCGTGGCAGCCAGGACGATGTTCTAAACCGGTATTACGAGACCGCGGTTGCCTACAAAGTCAATGCGATTGTTCGCATCACATCTGACTGCCCTTTGATTGAACCGACGATTGTGGACCGTGTTGTTAAAAAATTCAGGACAAATCAAGCGGAAATCGATTATGTTACCAATAGTAGGCTGGCACCGCTTACCTTCCCTCGCGGACTTGATACTGAGCTGATGAGTTTTGAGGCTCTTAAGCGAACTTGGGCCGAAGCAAAGGAACAATCCGAGCGAGAACATGTTACTTTGTATATCTACAGGCATCCAGAACTATTCAATATACATAAATTGGACAACGATGTTGACTATTCGTATATGCGGTGGGCGATAGATACGAAAGAGGATTTGGAATTTGTAAGGCGAATCTACAGACATTTTGGACATGACAGATTTTCCTGGCAGCAGGTTCTGGCATTGTTGGAGCAGCACCCGGAATGGCTGGAGATCAACAAGCATATTCGTCAGAAAGAAGTGTAGATGAGTTTGGAAAATTCAAAGCCCAAGAAATGCTATTGAGGAACATTTTTTCAATTTCAATAAAGATGGCAACATAATATTATGAACGGTTGATATTAGATGGAAAAGCTATTTGTAACAGGCGGCAGCGGTTTAATGGGCAGCAATATTGCTATGGCCGCAAAATCCCGTTTTGAAGTTTGTGCTTCGTATAATAAAAACAGAGTTGAGATGAGCGGAGTTGACTTCCTTAAGGTGGACCTTGCCAATTCATCAGAGCTCAAACATATTGAGCAATTCAAACCCAATCTCATCATACATTGTGCGGCTCTTACCAATATTGATGTTTGCGAAGATGACCCTGAACAAGCATATAGAGAAAACGTACTTGCAAGCAGAAACATTGCAGAGTTGGCGAATCAAGCAGGGGCATACCTTATTCATATTTCAACCGACGCTGTTTTTGACGGCAAAAAGGGTAATTATAGTGAAGCAGATAAGCCGAATCCCATCAGTGTTTACGGCAAAACAAAGCTTGAAGCAGAGCGTGAAATATTATCCATCCATCCGTCCTCAAGCGTTGTCAGGACGAATATTTACGGATGGAACAAGAGAGATAAGTTCAGTCTTGCTGAGTGGATGTTAAGCAAGCTGGAAAACAATGATGAACTACCGGCGTTTAAGGATATTATTTACAGTCCGATTCTGGTCAATGATCTTATCATTCAGTTGTTTGCACTGTATGACAAAAAGTTTTCGGGAACCATACATTTAGCCGGCGGTCAGTCCTGCAGTAAGTTAGATTTTGCAAACATATTGGCAGATGTCTTCGCGTTAGATGAAAGTCTGATAAAAGCAACCAGTATTGATGATTTGGATTTTAAGGCGCCAAGAGGAAAAAACATAAGTCTTGATGTTTCGCATGCACAGGAATTATTAAATACCCCGTTACCAACAGTAAGAGATGGGCTTGTGGAAATGAAATGCCTTCGTGAGAGCGGTTATGTCGAGATTCTTAAATATGAATGATCATAAAACAGTTATGGTTATACCTGCATTGAATGAAGAAAAAACAATCGCATCGGTTATTGCGAATGTTAAAGAATATGTTGAGACTGTAGTTGTCGTCGATGACGGGTCAACCGACAATACCGCTTGCTATGCCAAACAGCAAGGTGCGGTGGTTCTGTCACATGATGAAAACCATGGATACGACAAGAGCATTGATGACGGTTTTAATCTGGGGGCTCAGCTCGGGGCGACCATTCTGATAACATTTGATGCTGACGGACAACATCATCCCGAAGATATACCGATGATGCTTAAGCCGATCATAACGGGGGAAGCCGATGTCGTAGTAGGCAAAAGACCATCCCATGCCAGAATAACAGAATATCTTTTCGCTTTAATCGGTAAACTTAAAGCGAACATCGAGGATCCTCTTTGCGGGCTAAAAGCGTATTCAATCGAGGTCTATAATGATGTGGGGCATTTTGATTCGATTAAGTCAATTGGTACGCAGCTAATGTTTGAGGCAAGTAAGAGGGGCTATCGCATGGCACAAAGAGACATCACACTCAACAGTCGTCATGATGAGCCGCGATTTGGCACAAGGTTAATCGCCAACTGGAAAATATTGAAAGCAATCATGAAAATACTTGTTGCCTGTTAGGCCAAAAAGTTTAAATTAACACTCGGAAAAACATACGAGGAAGAAGATGATTTCAGATTTTGAACAGGTCGATTGTAACATTTGTGGTGTTTCTGATACAACGCTATACGCAAAAGTAAGCTATATGGATTACTTAAGGCGAAGGCCGGAATTGGAAACCGAAGATGACCCAATTGTTAGAAATAAGGAATTAGCTGAGCATAAGTTCAACTTAGTAAAGTGTAATCAATGTGGTTTGATCTATGTCGATCCGAGATTACCGGTCAACAAATTATCCGATCTGTATCAGCAGGAATATTTTACCCCTTACTCTGATGACGAGTCTGAAGAAAGCAAGCAGAGAGAAAGAACTTTCAAGGTGGAAGTTGATGAGCTTGAAAAAATCACGAAGAAGCTGGGATTAGGAAAAAAGATATTGGATGTCGGGTGCGGTGGTGGTTTTTTCCTGAATTGTTTGGATGATTCCTGGGAAAAGTACGGCTTGGAGCTAAATCCGGTGGCAGCTGAATATGCAACAAATAAATTTGGAATTAACGTTTCTCAAGGAAAACTTGATGACGCCAATTTCCCTGATGAATCATTTGACGTGATAAAGATGCGCGGCGTTATCGAACATCTTCCAGATCCTTTAAGTGAACTCCGCCGGGTCCACCGCATCCTGAAAAAAGGCGGCATGTTGACGATTAATACGCCAAATATTGGGAGTCTTTGCGGAAAACTCTACAAAGAGAAGTTTCGCTTGGTCTGTCCCACCCATCATATTTACTATTTTTCTACAAAAACTCTTTCTTGCATGCTCGAAAAAGCAGGTTTTAAGGTGCATAAAGTTTCTTATCATTATTTTGATACTCCTTACGCAAGCTGGAAAGACATCTTTAAGATTCTTTTAGATGTTGTCGGACTTGGAATTTTTCGGAACCCTGATGTTGTTTCACCGGCTTTCTATGGAAACATCGTCGATATTTACATCACAAAATGATCTTATAAAAGGAATGTGTTTAATGAAACGGATAAAAATAGGCAGTCGTTGGGTGGGTGATGGAGAACCGGTATACATCATTGCTGAAATTGCCTCGAGCTTTGACGGCTGCAAAGAACGTGCTAAGATGCTTATCGACCTTGCGGTCGATTGTGGTGCAGATGCCGTTAAATTTCAATGTTTTAAAGCGGACAAGATTGTTTCCAAAGAGGCTTTCGAAGGATTGAAATCCGGCTTTCAGGCAAAATGGGACAAGTCTGTGTACCAGATGTATCAAGACGCTGAATTTCCACGTCAATGGCATCAGGAGCTTTTCGATTATGCAAATAGTAAGGGTGTTGATTTTATTTCCTCACCCTATGATAAAGAAGCGGTTAACATTGTGGCTGAATTGGGGACCCCCGCCTTGAAAATTGGGTCGGGCGATCTGACATGGCTTGAGATGCTGAATTACATGGCCAAAAAGAAATTGCCAATCATCCTTGGAACCGGTGCCAGCACGATAGCTGAAATAGAAGAAGCTGTCGGAACAATTCGCAATGCAGGCAACGATGAGATCATACTGCTTCAGTGTGTTACAAATTATCCGGCTCACTTTGAGTATGCAAACATCAGGGCAATGCAAACGCTTCGAAAAGTGTTTGATTTACCGATAGGGTATTCAGACCATACGCCTGGCAGTGTTGTTCCGTTAGGGGCCGTTGCATTGGGAGCTTGCATGATCGAAAAACATTTTACCGACGACAGGAGCCGCAAAGGACCGGACCATGCATTCTCGATGAATCCCCGCGAATTCAAGGAGATGGTTGACGGGATCAGAGCTTTGGAAAAAGCACTAGGTTCTTGCGCAAAGAGCTTATACAAAGAAGAAGAGGACACTGTCATCCTCCAGCGCAGATGCTTACGGGCTGCAAAAGACCTTGCTGAGGGAACGGTCATAACAGAAGAAATGATTGAGGTGCTAAGACCTGCTACTAAGGGGGGGCTGTACCCCAAATATAAACCTATTATCATAGGCAGGTCTCTGAAAGTAGATATGAAGAAGGGGTCGCCTTTTACCTGGGAGGTAATCTGATCTTCTCTGCGACTGCTGTTTTTCATAAAAAGATGTGAAGCCGGCAGTTTTAAAAAAAATCGGGATAATATCTCATGGCAGTGGCAACCACTGCTAAAGGAATTCGCCGACTCTATCGGCATCACACTTTTCTCCAGCCCCTTTGACAAAACAGCCGTTGATTCTCTGGAAGAAATGGAAGTCCCGGCGTACAAAATCGCTTCTTTTGAGGCAGTGGATATTCCACTCATTGAATATACCGCCGCAAAAGGAAAACCGATGATCATTTCCACAGGTATCTGTTCGGAAATTGAGGTGCACGAAGCAATCGAAGCTTGTTACCGAGCGGGCAACACCAACGTCGCCTTGCTGAAGTGTACCAGTTCATACCCTTCACCCCTTGATAAAATGAATCTGCGGTCCATCCCGCACATGCAGGAACGGTTCAAGGTACCGGTGGGACTGAGTGACCACACGATGAATACTGAAACTCCGGTAGCGCTGTTGCATTAGGAGCATCTGTGATCGAGAAACATTTTACGCTTGACAGAGCCCTCGGAGGCGTAGATGCTGATTTTTCTTTAAATATTGAAGAGTTTGCACAAATGGTTCAGGCTGTTCGGAACACTGAAAAACTGCTTGGAATGCCATCTTACGATGTATCCGAGCAGAGTCGAAAGTTTGCCCGCTCTCTTTTTGTCGTTAAAGACATTCAGGAAGGTAAACTGTTTACTGAAGAAAATATCCGGTCTATAAGGGCGGGGGATGGCCTGGCGCCTAAACAATTCAAAGAAATAATGGGTCGCAGGGCAGCGGTTAAACTAACAGCAGGTACGCCTCTAAGATTGAACGATGTACAAAGATAGAAATTTATACATATCCACCTTTAGCATTGACATTTTAAAATATGCTTCTGATTTCAATCAGTGAAGACTATGTGTACAGCTTGTAATCTGCTCTCGATATTGGAGCAGATTTAGTGTGAGATTCCCTGTGATGATCCTACAATTTGCGCAATGCAAAAAAGGCTCTCTGCCGGTTTTAAACTTCTTTTATTTCATTACAGATTCGTGCCCTGACCTTATTTTCCATTTTCCGTTTATAATGCGAAAGAACCCACGGGTTACGGTGTTTTTGCATTGAATCCAGATCAATCAGTACCGGACTATCCTCCTGAATTAAAAGATTGCAGTGTTTTAAGTCATTATGAATTAGATTGTTTTCGGAAAGCTGTGCAACCAGTGTTCGTGTTTCCTCCAGAACCTTCTGTTTTTTGCATTCAGGCAGATCCGTCCGATGAAGGTATTCCCGGATGGTGGGCCCCTCAATAAATACATTGAGGATATACGATTGCCAGACAAGCCCGTATTTTCGCTGTTCAACCACGCCAACCGGTTTGGCACAGGGAATATTCAGGGCTGTCATCAGATGTCCAAACCGCCAGCATTTCTTTGCCCGGCTACCCTTGATCGTATGCCGAAACGAATGCCACGGGCCTTGATGATTATAGCGTTTAATAACAATATCCCACTGATTATATGTACACCGAACAACCCGCGTGGCGGTATCATTTTTGAGCACAATACCGGTATCCATCATGTTTTCGATCTGCTGCAGGAAAACGGCAGCTTGGTCGCCTTTACAGAATTCGCCGGCCAAAAAACCTTCATAGTCACCGAATTGAGCGCTTTGGATATTCCAATGGGACTTCATAGTGTCCTCTCGAATCCCGGTATGTGTTCGACTCCTCTTGTTTAATCGTTTATCGGTTCGCTTCAAAACAACGCCGGCAATATGCCTGGAACGAGATGGGCCGATTTTTGATGCCTCAGCATAGGCTTTCCAAAATCGCATTCGATCAGTCCGGGCCAGACTGCCGCTGTCGATATTGAGCTGGACGAGATTTTTAAGTCGAAGCCAATACGGCAGGGTCGGATATTTCCCGGTGCGTTCATTATCGATGAGATCAAACGTCCAGCCGGAATCATGCCGTGAAACAAATATGTTCCCCCACCGCAGATCCCCGTGGCAAATTCCGCATGCGTGCATGTGGCCGACGACTCTTCCAAACTCGACAATCATATCTCGTTTATCTCTGAGGGTGATTGATTCGCCGGCCACTTCATTCGTACCCAAAGCGATTGAAATCGCAACCGAATTTTCCATAGAGGCTGAAATCAGGATATCTTCTGATAAAAATATCCCGTCTTTTTTTTGTAAAAAAGCAACAATCCGCGGGGTGTGCAGGTTGTGCTTTTCAAGCATCAGTCCCGCCCTAAAAGCCCGACTGGCCCGACTGGGGCGAATCAGGTGCTTAATGGCATCCGTCCGGGAACGATACGGATATTTTTTCAGATAGAGAGTTTCCCTGCTCCCCTGGAATTCAATGAAGTACCGATAGACTTCGGCGGTATCCGATGACCTGACTTTTTCAAAGGAACCACGTTGTTTGTCTGAAATATTGGGGTCAATCAGGCGGGATATCGGGATTTGCTTATAATGAGTATGAACATATCCTGTCCATCCGTCCTCAGAAACCTTTATATAATCTTTCAAATTGTTATCTTCCGTTAAGATTGGAAACCTCTAATAAATGTCATTGCATAATACATTTAAAACCATTTCCCAAACATAGAGTCTCCTTGTGAAAGCAAAACAAGGACATAAGTGAAATTATCCTACTTATGAATATCTCCGTCAGGGTACTTGCCGAAATCTCTGTAGTAGGTTTTCACTGCACGGCGCCGAACAGCTTTCCAGAACCGAAGGTCCTCACGAAGTGTCTGGCGGAGTGGTTTTCCGGTGTACATGCACATGAAGCGAAAAAGGTCACGGCGAGTCAGGCCGATATCCATTGCGGAAAAATATAATCCGCCGATATCCTTGACACGCCAGCGAAAAGGAACTCTCGCTCGCTGCTGGGCACGGTGCAGATCGATCAAAAACAGGTTTGGAAGCCCTCTTTCATCATTCTTGCTTTGCTCGGCAAGATCAAGCAAAAAATGACACAGATAAAAATCACGATGGTTCAAACCATTGCTGTGAAGCGTTTTGGCGACCCGAGCGACCTGAGCAATCAGCGATTTTTTAAAAGCATTCGAGGGAGGGATTGTTGTCCATTTTAAACAGATTTCCTCTAAACTCTTGACATGCGTCAGTTCTTCTGTGACCAAAAACGAACGCTGTCGGGCAAGTAATTTCCCTTCTTGTCCAAACGCGGCTGCCCTCATTGTTTTGATACCAAGTGTATGGAGTTTGTCAAGGACTAACCACTCGTGTCTCGCCCCAATATGCGGTTTTCGCAAATGAATAAGTTCATCCAGTATCGCTCCAAATCCGCACTCAAAGTGCTTCTTGATGTAAAACCCTTGATTGTCTATTTCGAAACGGCCGGTCTTTCGGTTCTTGAAATCCCGAACCAAGTCAACTTCGATCTGCAGGAAATCATCGACACAACGGAACTGATTGAACAGCGTTGAATGGTCTGGATGTATATATCTCAATGGTGCCTCCTGTTTTTTTCAGCGCGGGTGGTAATTATGCGTACCCCTTCTTCGATCATGCTGTAGATATCAGCGGTCTTGCAATAATTGCGACCATTCTCTCCATATTGAATGCGGAGTTGATCATTGGCCAGGACTTCATTAAGGATTTTATGAAGTTGTTTCGGATCAAAGGGGTCGTCGCAAACCCACCCTCCATTTGCTTTTTGAATGTAATGGGCATAACCGCAATTTCCTGTCACGATAACCGGAAGCCCTGTTACCATCGCTTCCAGCAGGGT
Organism: Sedimentisphaerales bacterium; assembly: GCA_028282905.1. Taxonomy (GTDB): domain Bacteria; phylum Planctomycetota; class Phycisphaerae; order Sedimentisphaerales; family Anaerohalosphaeraceae; genus 4572-13. The sequence continues at coordinate 76,391 of JANQGW010000223.1, forward strand.
TGTCCCTGTATTTTCCGTCCGAGCCGGATGCAGCAGAACATCGGCTGCATGATAAAAACTTGCGATGTCGTGCCGCCCTCCCGTAAAATGAACACGGTCCCCAATGCCTTCTTTTCGGGCTATGGCGCTGAACTTTTTTTCTTTACCCTGTCCGACCACAACATACCGACAGCGTCTTTTTATGTCTTGTGGCAAACTGGCAATCGCATGGATTGCCCGATCGATCCCTTTGGTAAAAAAACTCGAACCGACAGTAAGGATCATCAGATCATCATCTTGGATTCCAAATTCCCTGCGAAACTGTTTTTCCTTTTCGTTCGACAGGGGATTGGTGACAAAACGTTCACGGTCAATACCCGGCGGCAGTAAATAAATCCGCTCGGAGTCAGTTCGATAAACTTTCTGAATCGTTTCTAATTCCGTCGGGGAAATAAGCATAATGTCGGTGTCGCCACGCGGTCCAAAAACCGCCGCTTCCAAATCCAGATAAGTTCGATATCGCGGCAGAAAACGACGCCACATCTGGTGCTGCTGCTGGAGTTTTGCCTTTAAACAAATATCACCGCCAAAATAAACATCCAATCCACCAACCCGGTTGAAACCTGCAATACAGTCAAACCTGTTTTTCTTTCTGAGATCGTAAACGAAGTTTTCGATGTTTTTTATCGTTTGGTGATTTGATGACATCCTGAAATCGACAATTTCAATATTGATCGATGGCTCCTGTGACCCCTCCCATCGACTGGTAAAGACCGTTACATCATGGCCTTTTTCGGCACAGGCGACCGCAAACTTTCGCATATCACGCTGCAAACCGCCGAATTCAAAATACCGTTCGATAACAAATGCCAATTTATATAAAACCATCTTGTAACACTGTCCCTTTGTGAATCTTCACTATTTTAACACAAATAAATGCTAATCTTGAGCGTATTATAACAAATTAAATGTAACTCGACTTTCTGTGGTAAAGTTATACTTATTTCTTAAGTCAATGTAAACAAAAACTCAAGCGATTCAAACTCTGGCTAAATCACTACTTATGTAAAACCATTCACCTGATTAAACAAACAATACCCTAAGCCGCTGACAAACGGGCTTTCAAACTCAAGCCCCCACATAAGTAGCTTCTCTGAATGCACTTACAGTCTTGTTTGGCGTCAAAACAGGGTTACAGCGCCAGCAGATTATAACTTGAATCCAAGTTTTGTTCAACTTGACTTCAATTGTTTTAGAAACTGACACCAGAATTTGTACCACGCCCCCCCAGACCTCCCCCTATCCTGAAATGTCAACTTTTGACTGTTGAATCCGGTAATCTATCAATAGCACGGGATGACTTTTACAGCCTGTCAAGTTATTCTGGAATCCATGAAAAAGCAAGGTGGAAATTATATTTCGCCCGGACACCTCAATGGCTCAGCCGCTGCCCTTCTTTGAAGCCAAGATTTCGGCGGGCTTTGCTATTCTATTCAGTTGAAATACAAGCGGTTTTGTCTATAATACAGGCTGTTTAAGTGCTTTTTTGAGGATAGCAGCGAAATGATTAGGATGCCATGGTCAGAAGCATTTTCGCCCAATATTGGGCTCGAGATTAACTCCAAGTGTAATATTTCATGCAGAGGGTGTTATAAAAAGCTGGACGGTACAACAAAACCCATGAAGCAAATAATAGACGAGCTCGATTTTGCACTGTCCAGGCGTAAGATCCAGACAGTGTCTATTGTTGGGGGAGAGCCAACCCTGCATCCCCAACTCTGTGAGATTATTGGCAACATTCATAAAAGGAATATTAGAACAGCGATGCTTACGAACGGACTGGAACTTGATGATTCTTTGCTGAGCAAGCTAAAAACAGCAGGCCTGGATATTATTATGCTTCATATCGATCAAGAGCAAAAGCGTCCTGACTTACCTGAAGAACCAAGCACCGAGGACGTTAATTCCTTAATTGCTGATCTTTCTTCTAAGATCGCAAAAAAAGGAATTAATGCCGGTCTGACACTACCGATCCATAATCCCAATTCAGAAGAGGCCGTTCACATCACAGATCGCATTATTCGTTCAGAACATATTAATTTGTTGCTTGCCATAAATTACATTGATACCAATTGCTTCGATAAAACATTGGGCTTAGATCGTGAGGACAATCGTGGCATTGACCATGATTTCCAAAGCAAAAGAAACAGCCAAATTGCGGAAAAACTAGAAAGCCAGTTTGGTCTGCAGCCATATGCCTATTTACCAGCTGACCAACAAGAACAATGGGGCGATGGAAATTGGCCGTGGATGCTGTACTTTATACCAGTGATATATACAAAAAACGGACACTATTATTTTCGTATAAAATCTAATCTTGCTGATAAAATGCTATTAAATCTGATTCATTTTATTGGCGGACGTCCAATTTTTTATTCCGGCCAAAACCAAGCCATTACCTATCTGCGAGTATTGCTTAACGCAGTTACCGGATTTCGCTTTGTCGAAGGGGCCAAGTTTTTGGGCAAGGCTTTTCATTCTCAAGCTCGTATAAGGTCAAAAGGATTAATCTTTGAAAACGGCCCTATTCTGAATGACAACGGTGAACTTAGCTGCTGTGAGTTTTGTACCAATGCCACGGTTAGAAATGGGCAACTGGTTCCGATTTGTGTTGCTGACCATGCTTTCAAGGAGGAACGATGAAATGATTAAAATGCCATGGAATAACACAACCTCTCCCAATGCGATGCTGGAAATTACAGATGCATGCAATATCAATTGTCGAGTGTGCTACAAAGAGAAAGGGGAATTATATAAATCGCTTTCGCAAGTCGAAGAGGAATTGACTGTAGCAATGCAGACACGTAAACTGCATACAATAACAATTTCCGGCGGAGAGCCGACATTACACCCCGATTTAAATGCAATCATAAGAATGTGCAAGAGTTATAATCTTCACGTTTTTTTGTTAACAAATGGCGTCTTAATAAACTCGGATTACCTTGCGCAATTAAAAGCCTCAGGATTAGACTCAATTATGTTCCATATTGACGAGGGACAAGTTCGTCCCGACCTTTCTGATTCTTCAAACCCTAATGATATTCAAAAACGCTTAAACGAACTCATTTTATGTGCGAATCCTTTGGATATTGATGTGTCAATGTCTATGACGATGTATGGGAGCAGTTGGAATCAACAGTCCACCAGGCAACTGGTAGAATATTTCATGTCTTGCCCTGATCTCACTTTCCTGTTTATTTCTAAAGCAATCGATCCTGACACGTGTCATTTAAATGCGTCATTGAGTGCAAATGGCACGCCTGATCTCTATACACATGGGGGCATATTATTTCCGCCCAGTGTTGGCGACTTGTGTTATTATCTCGGTGAGAGATACAACCTCGAACCATATTCATTTATTCCTGCCGTGGATCATAAATACTCATGCTGGATTTCGTTTTTTGTCCCTGTGATATATACAAAAGAAACAAGATCCTCATTTAAGGTTCTTTCTAATCGTCTGGATTCTATGTTAATGGAAATTCCCAGAAAAATATCCGGGCACTATATACACAAGACAACACAAAATTCTTTCATTACCTTATTGCGTGCTTTTGTTAATGCAGTATCAACATGGAGGATTATACCTTTTTTCAAATTCTTAGCTAAGTTTTTGCGACCTTCATCAATGATTCGTCATAAGATGATTGTCTATGACAATGGACCATTCTTAAGTCAAGATAGTCAATTACAATACTGTGAATACTGCCCCACTGCGATTGTCCATAATGGAAGTGTTGCCCCGTGCTGCAGTTCTAATTTTAATATGTCGAAAGGTCAGTTGAATGAACATACATGCGACCACAGCATGGTGTAATCGATGCAATTCGAAACATCCTGCAAATCTTGTCTGTGAGGAAAATAATATATACGCTGTTTTGTCATGCCCTGGGGGCGAATATCGCTATAAAATATCTTCTGATGCCGAGATGTTCCAGCAGATACGTCAAAAGAGCTGGACAGATTTAACACAGCAGAATAGTACTAAGTCACGTTTTATTCTTAACTATATTTCCGTTACGAAAGCATGTAATTTCAGTTGTGCGGTATGCGGTGTCAATGCTGTGTCTGTCGAGAGCAATCCGACCTATCTGAGTGTTGACGAAATCTGTCGCCGGGCAGAAAAAGTCAAGACTTCAGGAAGCAGCATTTTACACTTAATCGGCGGTGAACCTACATTACATCCCGATCTTCTTGAAATAATCTCTCAGCTGAAAAAAATGGGTTTTAGTTTAGGTATCGTGACGAACGGATATTTGCTCGGTCAAGATGAAACGCTTGCGTATAAAATGAAACAGCATGGGGTTTCCAGAATATGCCTTCAGTTTGACTCGTTCAAAAGAGAAACGCTTGATAAATTTAACAGAGACTATCTGGACATGAAACAAAAAGCGATTCGGAATACAATTAATGCGGGATTGAGCTTAGGACTGAATTGCACAACCACGACACACAATCTTCATGAAATCAAGGATCTGCTTTCACATCACCTGGAGCTTGGGCATTCTGTCAAAAACATGACATTTGCAAGCGCCGCCCCTGTTGGCCGCTTTCAGTTTTCAGACGATGACTCAGCGGATAGAGAACAAATCGTCAAGGAACTATTGAAAGCCGGTGATCGGTATCATTTCTCGTATAAAGATGTATTTCCCCTCCCGGCATATTTGCCATGGGGCATGCAGGTCCATCCAGACTGCGGAGCACATCTGCTTTTTGTGAGGACTCCGGATGGAATAAGGCCATGGAGTTATTATATAGACATTGAAGCATTGTATCGAAAGATCGGCAAAAACAGGATGAAGCCATCTTATTTTTCAAAACGTATTGTTCCGGCTTGGTATTTATTGCGAGTATTTAAAATTAAAAAAATATTCCAGTGCCTTAAAATTGCCTTTGGGCTAATATTTTTCAAAAAGAAATATTCACTTGTGAATGTCGGAATCAGCAATTATAAAGCCGCCGCATTTCTCGACACGCAGAGAACAGATCGCTGTGTATCAGCTTTTCATACCTCTGTTGGCCCGGTTAAGGGATGTCTGCATTTCTTCCGAGACGAAACGTATCCCGGTTCACATGAATATGAGCTTCTTCATGAAAGCTGTTAAATTTAATGGTGTTAGAAGGTATAGATAAGGAAAGGAATTGTTATGGCAAAGAAATTTATGGCATTTAGAATCATTGCCGGCGTAATCTGTTTATATCACGTCGCACTCGGAATTGTATTAAATTGCCCTGGCGATGTTATTCAATGGGCAGTATCAAATTGTATGGGGGCAACCAAACTGCCGGATGCATCTTCTCTGTTCGTTGCAAAAATGCTGGGAGCATATATGATCTTTTTTGGTCTTGGAATGGGATTAGTTGCATGGAATCCGATTAAAAATCGCTCTATCCTGACGATTGGAGCATTATTGGTAATATTTCGTTCCATTCATAGAATAATCCAAGCTGACCTCCTGATGGAAAGTCTTGGAATCTCTACCCAAAGCAACTGGACAACAATTATTATTTTGATCATTTTTTCGGTTGCTCTTCTCGCATTCAGGTTCTTATTACTTGCCGATTCCAAAAAAACGTTATCGCCTAATGTTGAGTTGTAACATATTGAGTATTCTCTGAAGTATTGTATGTAATCTAATGAACAGAAGAACAGTATTATTAATCTTGCCAGACGCTAAAATGCACAAACTCAAGATCGGCAAATATACGCGATCGATGAGAGAAGCTCCGCTAACGCTAGCTTCACTTGCCGCCATGGCGCCAAACGACCTACAGTTAGACTTTGTTTTAGTAGACGCAAGTATCGATCCAATTCCTTGGGACATGAAGCCCGATATAGTGGGTATCAGTGTCATGACAGGAACCGCTAATGGTGCATATTATATTGCAGACCATTTTCGGCATAAAGGTGCCCCAATTGTTCTTGGAGGCGTCCATGCCACAATCATGCCCGAAGAAGCCGCGGGATATGCTGATAGTATTGTAATCGGCATGGCGGAAAATACATGGCCAAGGCTTTTACGAGACTTTGTTTCAGATGATCTAAAGCCCAGGTACGAAGATTTTGGTATTAATGCAAATGAATGGATCAATGGATTACCATCTCCCAGAATGGATTTGATTCGCAGAAGCGGATATATGGTTCCCGATAGTGTTCAGGCGACCCGCGGCTGCAGCAAGAATTGTGATTTCTGTTCTGTGCCAACCGTATGGAAACGTTTTCAAAAACGTCCCATTGCTGACGTGATTCGGGATGCCAAAAAACTCAAAGGAAAATACCTGGCTTTTGGGGATGTGAATTTAATTGATGATCCTGAATATGCTAAAGAATTGTTTTCAGGACTTATTCCTTTGAAAAAAAGTTGGGGAGGTCTGGCAACAACTGAGGTGTATAAAGATCCGGAGCTCATCAATCTCATGGCAAAGAGCGGCTGCAAGTTTCTTTTGATCGGATTTGAGTCCATTAACCAGCCGTCACTCAATGGAATCGCAAAAGGTTTTAACAATAGAGATGAATACAGCGAATTGATTTCAACTTTACATACAGCCGGCATTTCTGTTCAGGGCTGCTTTGTATTTGGCTTTGACCACGATGACAAGTCGGTTTTTCAAGCGACTGTCCAGCGAGTCAAAGAACTGAAAATCGATATACCGAGATTTTCGATATATACTCCTTACCCCGGAACAAGGCTATTCAACCGACTGGTTCTGGAAGACCGAATTACAAGCTATAATTGGGATGATTACGATACGATGCATGTCGTCTTTGAGCCCCAACAGATGTCCAGCAAAGAATTGTTCAACGGCTTTAAATGGGCGTACAAAAGTACATTCAAAATGGGGCATATTCTAAAAAGACTTCCTTTGTTCAGCAGGTCATTCCCAATTAACCTTGCCGGAAATATAACTTATAAAATGTTTGCCCATAGGCTATACAAGGATATCAGATTCGCCTTGCCATGCTCAAATAACTCTCCAGTTACTTTCAACACGACAGCTCTGAAGGAGAATCTCTCGTGCCGCATATAACATTTGTATATCCCTGTATTGGCAGGTTTCCTGATACTAAGTACATCAAGACGTGGCAAATGCAGCCGTTATCGATAGCGGTATTGTCTGCGTTGACTCCTGATAATTGGCAGAAGATGCTTTTTGATGACAGAATGGAAGATGTCGATTATGACCAGCAGACAGATCTTGCAGCGATCTCCATAGAAACCTTTAATGCTAAACGTGGATATCAAATCGCCGCTGAATTCAGAAAACGCGGCATACCTGTTGTCATGGGAGGTTTCCATGCGACATTTTGTCCTGATGAAGCAGCTGAACATGCAACCGCGGTTTGTGTCGGTCCGGCAGAAGACATCTGGAATAAAATACTTGAAGACGCTGTCTCTGGCACATTAAATGGCATTTACAAAAGTGATTTTAAAGCCCCACTAACCGTTATGACTGACAGAAATATCTTCGCAGACAAGAAATATCTCGATATTGATCTTGTTGAGACCGGCCGCGGATGCAGGTTCAAATGTGATTTCTGCTCCATTTCTTCATTTTACAACGCCACCTACCAAAGAAGACCTGTTGATGAAATCATTTCCGAACTAAAGCAGCTTAACGGCAAAGTAATATTCTTTGTGGATGATAACATCGTAGCGGATTTTGCCGCAGTAAAAGAGCTTTTCAAAGCCATGATTCCGCTCAAGATCAGGTGGGTAAGTCAGGCGACAATCAATATTGTCAAAGATAAAGAACTGCTGGAATTGATGGTTGCCAGCGGCTGTGTTGGAGTGCTGATCGGATTTGAATCTCTCGACCCCAGAAATCTCTGCCTGATGAGCAAGTCGGTCAATGATATCGACAAGTACTCGGATGCTCTTGCGACACTCAGGAAAAATGGAATACGCATTTACGGAACCTTTGTTTTTGGCTATCAATATGATACAAAAGAATTGATGGATCAGACGGAAAAATTTGCAGTAAAGCAGAAGATGTTTTTAGCTGCATTTAATCATTTGATCCCATTTCCAGGCACACCGCTTTATAACAGCATAAAAAAAGAAAAGCAGCTTAAATATGATAAGTGGTGGTTAAACGATCAATATCGTTTTGGCCAAATGCCATTTGAACCGCTTGGAGAATTGGCATGTAAGGATGTGCAGGAGTGCTGTTTGGAACTTCGCAGAAGATTTTACAGTTTTGGGTCGATCATTAAAAGAGGCTGGGACTTTAAATCGAATTCCAATTGCTTTGAGGCTTTTAAAATCTACACGTTATTCAATATTCTTCTCCGAAATGAAGTGGATCAGAAAGTTGGTCTTCCACTTGGGTTGGTAAATGAGGAGTCATCGTCTGAATGTTAAAGTACTATCTTACTGACAAATCTGATGAGCCTAAACTCCGAAAGCTTCTGCGGCAAACACCAATGGAAGGTGCTTATAAGGTCGCTTTTCTTTGTGAGCCAGATTATTTTGCGGCGGCATCTGTTCAGGGACAGTTCGTCCAGACTTTTGCAATGAGAGATACCCAGAAGGATGAAGTTGTCGGAATGGGGACTCGGGCAATTAAGAGTTGTTTTGTCAATGGGAAACCTGCTGACATTGGATATTTGAGCGGGTTACGCGGCAACCCTGAATATAGAAAGTCTATGGGCCTGATAAGAGGCTATAAGGTGTTTCACCAGTACCATAACGACAACAGGGCAAAGCTTTACCTGTCTACCATAATAGAAGACAACCATCATGCCAGAGCAATTCTTGAATCTGGACGATGTTCAATGCCTGTGTATCATGACATTGGCAGATTCTGTTCGAAAGCAATTGGCTTAAGACAAAAAGTGCCTTTAAATTTTGATAATTCTATTTCGATCAAAACACTATCCCATGAAGACATGCCCCAGGTTCTTGAGTTCATGAATATTGAGGGAGCCAAAAAACAATTTTTCCCGCATTACAGATCAAGTGATTTTAATTCAGACCAAGGCGTATTGAGAGGATTAAAATCAGATGATATATTTATTGCCTTTTCAAATAACCGGATTCTCGGCATTGCCGCCACATGGGACCAGAGAGAGTTTAAGCAAAGCATGATTGTCGGATATAAACCTTTAATTAAAGTCATTCGACCACTGATAAATGCAGGCCTTGGAGCACTTCGATATCCAAGGTTGCCAAAACCTGGAAACAAATTAAACTACTTCAGCTTGGCATTGGTGTGCATAAAAGATGACAGTATGAATATCTTTGGTGCGTTGCTTAATAAGATTGTTAATAAGAATAAAGGAAAATATGATTTCATGATGGCTGGTTTGCATGAAAAAGATCCTCTTGCCAGATGTTTAGCATTGTATAAAGGCATTTCATATTCAAGCAGACTTTATGTTGTTTACTGGCCGGACGGCAAATCTGAATTTGCCAAGTTAGATGAGCGGGTTCCATACCTTGAGTTGGGGGCACTTTAGATGGGTCTCAATGGACGTGTAGTTAGGGCTGAAAGTGCTGATCAGCATATGCTTGAGTCGATGTATGCTCTCATGAAACAATATTATGATGGTGTCTCCTATGACTCTTTCATTCAAGACCTATCTGAAAAAGACTGGCTGATCTTGCTTGAGGAGAGCGATCAGATTGTGGGTTTCTCAAGCCAGATGCTTTATGAGCATGTAATTGAAAGGGAAAGCGTTTCCGTGCTCTTCTCTGGTGATACGATAATTGACAAAGCCTATTGGGGGACATTTACGTTGCCGGTAACATGGGTTCGCATGATGCGAACAATTCATTCACAAAACCCACAGGCAAAATTATACTGGTTTCTAATAAGCAAAGGACATCGAACATATCGCTTTCTCCCGACGTTCTTTAAGTCATATTTTCCAAGTCCTGATGATATCTCATGCGAATTTGAAAAGAATTTGTTGCGGCAGGTAGCATTAGACAAATTTGGCTCTCGTTTTGACCCTGAGACATTTCTCATACAATCTGACAAAGGCTCTCAAAGGCTTAAGAGAGGCATTTCGGATGTAACTGAGCCTTTAAGAAAGAATAGATATATTCTTTTCTTCGAAGAAAAAAATCCCGGCTATATTGACGGCGAAGAACTTGCTTGTATAGCACGGTTTGATCTGAACAACCTTACCCCTTTCATTTTGAAAAGAACCAATAATCCGATTGCTTTGGGAGATAGCGGGTGAGTTCGATGGCGTGCAAAATCATCAATCGGCTTTGGATTGCCTCTATGCGGCATCAATATTATTCCTTTCAGCGATCTTTGTTTCAGATCGGTCAAGTCCAGACTGATTACCTCCAAAGACTTCTCGCTGAAAATAGCAATACTGAATATGGTCGAAAGTATGGGTTTTCAGGAATTGATTCAATTAAGGAATACCAAAACAAAGTACCTTTGTCGAAATACTGTGATTATACAGAATACATCGAATTAATAGCACAGGGCCAAAAAGGCATACTCACTCACGACAGGGTTCGTATGTTCGAACCATCAAGCGGCAGCACCTCAGCTTCGAAAATGATCCCTTATAATAAAGCCCTCAAGAAAGAATTCAACAGAGCAATTTCTCCCTGGCTCTATTCGATGTATCACAATAATCCGCAGCTGCTCGATGGTAAGGCTTATTGGTCAATTTCACCAGCTATGGATAAGCCTGAAAAGAAAGGAGAATTAAAAGTAGGCTTTGACGAAGACTCTGACTACCTTGGCTTTTGGGGAAGAAGTCTTTACAATCAGATAAGTGCCGTGGATTCATCCTTAGCAAACGAGTATGATCTTGAAACCTTCAGGAATAAAACACTCGCCAGATTATTACTATGTGAAGAGCTATCTCTTATATCCATTTGGAATCCAACTTTTTTGACTTTACTACTTGATCACCTTCTGCAAAATAAAGAAAAAGTTTTGTCAGAAGCAATAAAGCTTTGCAGAGACAAACAGAATAGCAGGCTAGACAAACTTAAGGATATGCTTTCGGATATATCAGAAAAACAGGGCCTTCAGGGTATTTGGCCAAACCTCACCATGATAAGTTGTTGGAAAGATGGCATGTGCCAATTCTATGCAAATCAGCTCAGTGAATACTTTCCGGACACTGAGACTCAAGGCAAAGGCCTTATTGCGACTGAGGCTTTTGTGTCTTTACCATTTTTACCTGGCCGTGATCCTGTCCTTGCTGTGAACTCGCATTTTTTTGAATTCATTGACGAAGCCAATGGTCAAATATATCTGGCCGATGAATTAGTTGTTGGCAAAACATATTCAGTTATAGTTTCAACAGGCGGCGGCCTTTATCGCTATCAGTTAGAGGATATTGTCGAAATTACGGGGTTTATTGATTTGTCTCCAACAATGCGTTTTATTTCGAAGTCGGGACATATTTCTGACATGATGGGCGAAAAATTACATGAAAGGCATGTTAAAGACTGCTTCAAACAGGCTTTTAAGAAATACAACATGCAACCGGAGTTTTTTCTTTTGACGCCAATAAAGAACGAAAACTCCGGTGTCAGATACTGTATCTTTTTACAAGATCGCAGCCTTACCCAGAAAAAAGTGGATGATTTCCTTTTGGATTTTGACACTATGCTTCGAGAAAACTTTCATTATGATTACTGCCGAAAACTCGGACAGATCGACAATCCAGCCTTATTCCAAATTTCTTCTGATGGATTAAACACATACCACAAAGAAATGCTAACAAGGAACATTGGTCAAGGGGATATTAAACCAATGTGTCTTGACCATCATAGCAATTGGGACCAACTATTCAGTGGAGCTTATTATACAATCACTGAAGAATAAAGTGAACAACTCTGCAAAAAGTTATTAAATACGTTAACTTCTTCACTTTCGCCAATCGTATCAATAATATTGTATACAAATTCAATATTATTTCAATTTATCTAAGTGTATTCAGAATCAGTATTCGCTCCAATAATCAAGCGATGGCTGTTCATTGATCTTGACGAATTGCCTTACATCTTCGGCGGCCTGCTTCCATTCGAGTGATGTGATTATTTGTCATTTTATGTAAAATACACAACTTCGACAGGGGCCTATCAGGGGTATAATGAAATTCGCTGGATGTAGGAAATCGGTAAATTTCAAAGCAAGCAGGGAACTGTGACCAAATTTTAAATTCAGTAAACTACTACCGGCTGAAAGCCGGTAGCTTTAGGTTGGCGTCGAACTCAGACTAAAGTCATCGTTCTCCGCTTGAGACCCTGAAATTTTCGCCGCC
>JANQGW010000019.1 GCA_028282905.1 Sedimentisphaerales bacterium
TTTTGGATCTTGACATTATTGCCAATCACCACGCCGGAAGCGATAAACACATTCTGTCCAAGCTTGCAGCGACTTCCAAGTACCGCATCTTTGGAAATATGTGAAAAATGCCAGATTTTCGTCTCTTCGCCAATCACACAAGGCTGATCAATTACGGCCGTTGGATGGGCAAAATAGTGCTCTGGTGACATGTTTATTCCCCATTATCCATAATGTTTTTCAAAAACGGGTGATAGTCCCCTTTGAGACCACTCGGCTGGCTGTTACGGATTTCCGAGACAATCTGAACCGACGCAGCGGCGTCCTGCGCTGAAAACCCGTTGCCAGCCAATATCTGTCGATAACTTTCCGTATGTAAATCTCGAAAACCGCCTGAAAACTCCAACTCAGTTCCATCGACAGTAATGGAACGGTGTGTTTGGTATTCAGTTTCCGCCGGCTGATTCGGTAAATCCTCACGATTCAGTGACAGGAACCAGCGTACCCGTGCCTTTTGAAGCCCCAAAAAGCCTGCGGCCCGTTTTGACTCCAGAAGATGCACCCGGCTCTCTGTCACCGGGCCGAAAATCCATGACAGCATGTCGAAAAAATGAACGCCGATATTCGTTGTTACTCCTCCTGACTTATGAATATCTCCTTTCCAGGAAACCATATACCATCGGCCTCTTGGCGTAATGTAGGTCAGGTCAATATCGTGTATTTTGCCGCTGGTGTCATTATCAATCTTTTCTTTGAGTGCGATAATGGACGGATGCAGGCGAAGCTGCAAAATACAGTGAACCTTCCCGGAGCTTTCATCCTCGATCTTCTGAAGGGCATCGATATTCCAGGGATTCAGTACCAGCGGCTTCTCACAAACGGCGGTGGCGCCAATTCTTAAGGCAAACCGCACATGCGCATCGTGCAGATAATTGGGCGAACAGATCGATACATAGTCAATGGATGTCCCATCCTCACGTTTAAGCTTCTCCAGATAGCGGTCAAAACGCTCAAATTCCGTAAAAAAATGGGATTGTGGGAAGTAAGAGTCAATAACCCCAACAGAATCACTCTTGTCCAGGCTGGCTATAAGTTCATTGCCGGTATCTTTGATTGCCCCCAGGTGTTTATGGGCAATATAACCGGCCGATCCGATTAGAACAAAGTTTTTCATTGTTATTGTTTTCCTGTATATTATTTGATAAACGAGTATCATTGCGGTATTTTCCGCCGAAGTCAAGTCTAAAATCACAAGCTGCTCAGATGCTTAATTTCTTATCAGATGGGCGGTTAAGGACTTCAAAGGCAGGGAATTCCGCTTTCCCTGATAGATAAGATGTGGTTTGGTATGACCATTGAATTATTTCGGATCGCAGAACACAACCGTCATTTTTGAAATTAGATTATGGATTCAATGAGTCAACAGTTTTTTTTCGGCGCTTTAGGAATTTGACTTTGTTTTTTTCGACTTCCGTAAGGAATGCCTTTGTGTTGACGGTTGTTCCGGCGGCCAGATAGGTATCTGTGAAGCGTGATTGCAGCGGGATGTCGAGGAAGCCGTCGGGCAGACTGTAGAAGAAGCGACCGAGATTCATGGCAGCCTGGTTACTGCCGCGGGTGCGACGTTTCATGCGGTGCAGGTCGATCATACCGAATTCGTAATCCTCGTCGCCGGGGCCGGTATTGACCATATACACATGCCAGATGTACGAGTCGGGCAGGCTGAGGCGGGCGGCATGGATTTTTGCAAAAAAGTGAGCTAATTTAACCACCAGTGATTCCTGTTTTTCAGCTGGCAATCCTGTCCAGTTTTGCACCAGGTAATCCAGCAGGCAGACACCGTCAATGGCTTCGGTGATAAAAAACGACTGCCGTTCGATGCTGCAGACGCTACGAAATCCATAACCGACCGGATGATAGGTTTCGATTCCGTTATCCAGCAAGATATTGGCGCATCGCCATTCCAGTTCGGCCTGTGAACAGATTTTTCCAAAGTTGCCGAGCGTGAACAGCATGTCCTTGAAATGCGGATCGAAAAACCGCTTCATATAGAACGTTTTTGTCTGATTGCCGTCGGGAAATGTCATCACCGTCACATTTCGCTTCGTGTTTTGGTTGATGATTTTACCGTCCGCATACGCAAAAAAATCATCCAGACTGCGCAAATCGCGGTCGGCGAAATAGGACTGCCAGTTGTCTTTGAAGATTACTTGTTCCATAAAATCTTTCTATTGGTGATGTCTTTGTTCATTTGACATCGATACAGTCACTGGAAAATCGGCTGCAGCGCAAAATCGTCAATTTGTTGCGTATTGTCATTTCAAGGATATTGTCCATCTGTGCATAAAATCAAAAAAAGGTTGCCATTTTGGGCACATAGTTTACCATATAGAGCGGAAATAGAAACAAGAAATTCAACCGGATTTACGAAAACAGGGCGATAACAACGTATGGGCCTTCTTGAATATATCATCATTCTTCTGATCGGGATGCAGGTACTGTTTACCGTTCAGGTGATCAATAATTACCGTTTTGCAACGAAAAAATTCAAACGAAAACGAGGCTTCCGCCCGGAATGCGTACTGATTGTGCCCTGCAAGGGGCTGGATGAGACGTTTGACGATAATATCGAGTCGTTTTTTCGACAGGATTATGCGAATTACCACCTTTACTTTGTGGTTGCCGACCGCGAAGACCCGGCCTATGATCGCCTGCTGGCATTGAAGGCACGGCATACCCAGATTTCCGAAGCTCTAAAGGTTAAGCTTCTGGTGGCCGGTGAGGCGACGTCCTGCAGCCAAAAACTGCACAACCTGATGTTTGCTTACGAGCAGATTCCGTCCTCTGCTGAGGCACTGGTCTTTGCCGATTCGGATGCCTGTGCGGGGCCGAATTGGCTGTCGCATATTGTTTACCCGCTGCGTCAGGATAAGGTTGGGGCCGCCGGCGGATATCGCTGTTTTGTCCCCGGTAAGAATAATGCCGCGACGGTTGCCCTTGCGGCGGTGAACTCGAAAATTTGCCAAATGCTCGGCAACACTCGATTCAACCTGGCATGGGGCGGTTCGATGGCGATTATGGTTAAGCGGTTCCGGGAACTGGGACTGGATGAGACCTGGACCAAAGTACTCAGCGATGATTTGTCGCTTAGTGCCGCCGTTCGCAAAAAACGACTGAAAATGGCGTTTGTCCCGGCCTGTATGATCGCCTCATATGAGACGACGACGTGGGGCAAGCTGTTTGAATTTGCCCGCAGGCAGTTTGTTATTACCCGGATTTATACACCGCGGATG
>JANQGW010000109.1 GCA_028282905.1 Sedimentisphaerales bacterium
AACAATAAGTGTCAGTTAAATATATTTAAGACTATTTTTGCAAAAGGAGGTGTTTTATGTGTCGATATATTACACCTGTCTTGTCATTTTGTTTAACATATTGTTGGACTGCCGCAGGCTATTACGATTCGGTTGATACGAGTGATGCTGTAAAGTTGCGTCAAACTCTGCATGAGACAATTGATGATCACACCAGAATTCCTTACACGTCGTCGGCGACAGATACCTGGGATGTTTTAGAAGCGGCAGATGAAGACCCTAATAATTATAATAATATTCTCGATCTCTATAAAAACGCAAGTTTCCTGAAATATGGTGGTGGGAATGATTATTATCAGCGAGAACATAGCTGGCCTAAATCATATGGGTTTCCAGGTGACAATTCTCAAAATTATCCATATACAGACTGTCACCATTTATTTCTCTGCTATGGATCATATAACGCTTCCCGCAGTAATAAGCTGTATCAGACCTGTGAAGTAACATGTACAGAAAAACCAACAGACTTTAATAATGGTCAAGGTGGGAGTGCTGGAGGATATCCTGGATATTCAAACTGGACTGAAACGGGCATATGGAAAACATGGATGGGTCGCCGTGGAGATGTTGCAAGGGCACTGTTCTACATGGATGTTCGCTACGAAGGCGGAACGCACGAAGTTACCGGAGCTCTCGAACCTAATCTAATTCTTACTGATGATGACACCCTGATTGAGAATTCCCATACAGGAAATAATGAGACGGTTGCCTATATGGGTATCAAATCAGTTCTGCTCGAATGGCATAGACAAGATCCTGTGGACGATCTTGAGCGGCATAGAAATGAGATCATTTATGGTGTCCAAGGAAATAGGAATCCCTTTGTCGATCATCCTGAGTGGGTAGACTGCATATTTAGTAATACAAACTGTGGTAACCTCGATTTCACAGGTGATGGCAAAACCAATCTCGAAGACTTTTCGATTCTCGCATTCTTCTGGGATAGCGATTGTGATGCCCCATCATGGTGCAATCAAACAGATATTGATAAGAGTTCAAAAGTTGATATCGAAGACATGCGAATTCTACTGTACTACTGGATGAAATGATTGTTAGAACAAAATAATAGGAGTATCTATGCTTAAGATATGTGCGATATTTTTCAAAAAGACAAAGAGAGTATGGTGTGTATTTTTGTATTGCTTCATGATATCTGTCATTAGTCCAACAATTCTCGCTGATGCGACTAAGGGCTATGATTTTTTATATGAGACAATGGATAAGTATCATACGCAGTTTTCTGTTTACACTGACCATGATCGTGGAGGCAATCATTTTTATCCTACTGGATGGATGGGCGATGTTGCATCTTGCGAGATTGACACACTACATTCAGATAATTGTTATTCTGGGACAACATGTCTTAAAATAAGTTATAATGCAGTCGGTTTAAATTGGGTAGCTGCATATTGGCAGCAGCCAGAGAATAATTGGGGTACGATTCCAAATGCCGGTTATGATCTTACCGGTGCCACAGAGATATCCTTTTGGGCCAGAGGAGAAAACGGAGGTGAACAAATTAATTTCTTTGCGGGAGGAATATCAGGAAGTTATTCGGATTCCTTTCCAAAGACTTCAACCGATTGGATCATACTTACAACCGACTGGCAACGATATTCAATTGACTTGACAGGTAAAAATTTGACATATGTAATTGGAGGTTTTGGATTTGAGACCAATGCAGGTATGAATCCACAAGGAGCAGTTTTTTATCTTGATGATATTCAATATAATAAATCCAGCCTAGAACAACCAAGGTTTTTAGTAAGTTACGAGACCATAACAACTGATAATCCTGATAGCTATTTAAAAAATGTCAGCTTTATCTATGATGATGCACTTGCACTGCTCGCATTTTTGGCGAGAGGAGAATCTGAGGATATTAATCGAGCTCGAATTCTTGCCGATGCTTTTGTTTATGTACAGCAAAATGACAGGTATTACCAAGATGGAAGGCTTAGAAACGCCTATATGTCAGGGGATCTGGCAGACCGGATAACGGGTTTTTCAAGATTGCCGGGGAGGTGGGATCCTGTACTTGAGCAATGGTTGGAGGATGAATCGTTTGTGAGTACCCATACCGGGAATCTGGCTTGGGTAATGATTGCCTTACTATCCTACTATCAACAAGAAGGGGGAAGTCAGTATTTGAATTCAGCGATTGACCTTGGGGATTGGATTATTACCCATACAAAAGATCCCAATGGCATAGGGGGTTTTACTGGTGGATATCAGGGTTGGGAGCCTGCCCCTTACAAGATTCCGTGGAAAGCCACCGAACATAGTATCGATATATATGCTGCCTTTATGCTGCTATATGAGATAACAGGAGATGTGAAGTGGAAAGATAATGCATTACATGCAAAAAGTTTTGTTGAATCAATGTGGAATCCTGTTGACTCCCATTTTTGGACAGGTACGACGGCAGATGGGCAGACCATAAGCCAAGGCAATGTTCCCTTGGACATACAGGCATGGGCAATAATGTCCTTGGGCTTAAAATATGTGCCGATTGTGTGGGCGGAACAGAACTGTTATGTAGAATCAGATGGATTTAAGGGATTTGATTTTAATTTTGATAAAGATGGAGTCTGGTTTGAAGGGACTGCCCAGATGATTGTCGCATATCAAATATTGGAAGATATGCAAAAATCAAATATGTATATAACTGAACTGAGAAAGGCTCAGACAGATGCTGCTAATGCCAATGGGAAGGGGATTGTTGCGGCATCTCATGATGGGGTAACAACAGGTTTTGATTGGGAGTATTTCAGTCGAAATCATATTGGGGCGACAGCTTGGTACTTATATGCTGAGAATGAATACAATCCGTATTGGAATACCCCATGTATAAAAACTGACAGCCAGTATGATTTTAATAAAAATAATATAGTTGATTTGCCGGACTTAACTTTTCTGACAAGCAATTGGCTTTGGGAGGATGTTATTCCATTTGGGCGATGTGACCTTACGGCAGATGGCAAGGTTGACCTTTTGGACTTGAGTGAGTTTTCGAGAAAATGGATGAAAGTTGTGCCGTAGTCAATTTTAGATAGTTTAATTAATTACATAATTTCTAATTGGAGAAAAACGAATGTACAGGAATGAAAGAGGGATGAAGAGCTGCTTGAAAAATAAGGTATTATTCTTTTTTGTAGCAAGTCTAATATGCCTGTTATCGAACAAAATATTTGCTGAAGACTATTTACTAATCGACTTTCAATCATCGCCATCATATATTGAAACCAATATTCCTGCTTTCCCAGTTACTCAGTCTGTTCCCTCTGGTTCAACTGTTTACGTGAATGAGGTAGAAGTTCCTCAATATTCATATTCAATTTTTACTCCTGTAGATTTGCTTGAGGGGTACAATACTGTCACTGTAAGAATTGTTAAATCAGATCTGAGTGAAATTGTTTATTCAAAGGAAATCTATTACAACCCTTCCTATGATACTTCTTATAAAGAATTACTATATGTGAATTCAAGATATTATGTTCAACCGGACAACGATGATTTTTGGGGTACGCTGGTGATTGATACCAATGCCAATACATTTCTTGGAATTATTAAAGAGAAAAGAGTTCATGGCATAACAAGAAATGGAGATGAAATTATTTTAGATGGGGGCGAGAGGTATTCAACAGGATGCAACTGTTACACGGGAGTGACCCTGCCTTCTCCTGTTACAGGAGTAGTTAACGCCCGATACATCTTTTCATATGACAACCAGTTTGTTTATTATTCAAATAAAAAAGTCGATCTTGCCAGTAATGCAGTTGTGGAAACTCTCCCCATAACACTTCCATCGAATAGGGGAGATATTACTATAGATGACAGCAAATTGATTATAGACACAGGTTATATTGATACTTCTACCAATACCTTCACCTCGCTCAGTTACAGGGCCGGATTGCATAAATACTGGGGAGGTCTTGCTATCGATCCAAGCTCAAGCTATGTGCTGACTTCAAGCTATGATTGGGCAGATGGATATCTTTGCATCGTGGATGCATCTGACGGTGCTTTGTTAGAAAGATATAAGACAAACAATAAAAACGATTATGAGGGTGACATCCTTTTCTCGCCCGATGGAAGTACTGCTTATTCTGGTGCATGGGGGAACACTTATTATCGTGGTGGAGGAATTCGGATCGTAGACATGGATACGCTTGACCTTGTTGGCAAATTTAATCTAAATGGAGCCAGGTCTCTCTCAATATCACAAGATGGGAAAATATATGCTTCTGCATTTGCGGGTCCGCTAACTCACCGAGGTATTGTTGAGCTGACTCCGCAAGAAAATCCGAGTGTTTTAGAGACAACAAAAATATTTTATGTCAGTCTTATGAGCACAAATAGTTATTATTATAAGAACATGATATACTACAAGCCTCCGGTTGAAGATGGAGATAATATTGACACTGCAATAGACAACTGTCCCGATACTTACAATCCCTCACAAGAAGATTCAGATGGTGATGGGGTTGGAAACGCTTGTGATGCCAAATGTCCTTGTTTTGATGGCATAAGCGTTGTAGATTATATAGATTTTTTAATATTTGCTTCTGAGTGGAATGAGACCGGAGAAGGATTTTCAAGTGATATTGACGGAGATGGTAGTGTCGGCTTATCAGATTTAACAATCTTCGCCAGACACTGGCTAAGTAGTTGTTCAGGATAAATGTATACAGAAAGATATTGGATAAATACAAAAAACAGGAACAATTGCTCTCTGTGTTACTCCTCTAAAATATCTTGGGGTTGATAGGGTTAATACCGCAACTGTAAGCTTAACAACATCGCCTTAATGGTTAGGTTTGAAAATAGTGTCTTATGGATAGCATGGTTGGGAGCTGGGGGGCTAGACTGATTTTGTTGAATTAGCTCTCTATAGTCACATCCCCACCTTCATTGCTTTGAAAATGTTTACATTCACCGTAACACGTATTCAAGTTTTTTCAGCCTTATACAATGGCTTTAATATTCTGATGCTTGTATAGGTTATTCTGTGTTAAGCACTGATAACAACTTCGTTTCCAGACTCTAAACTTACAAACAGTCTAAAGATGTCACTCTGCAATGACTCATCATCATATATTAAGATCATAGTGTTTTTGCCTAAAATATTTTAGTTAATTATCTCTATTGAACAGACGATAGAACTATTGGTATTTGCAGTCAAAATATGACTTCAAGAGATTGAAGGAGATTTACGATGATCAGTGTTTCGGTGCAAGAGCAGACACCTTTGGGGCTTGAACAGGGCTTTCTTGAACTGCTTTTAGAAAAGCTGTACAAGCAGACGTGTTATGATTTTCGTGAATACAAACGGACAAGTATTGAACGTCGTATCAATCGCCGTTTAAGAGCGACACGAACAAAATCATATCGAGAATACAGTCAGTATCTCGATTCAAATCCTGAAGAATACAACCTTCTTTTTAAGGATCTGACAATCAATGTCACAGAGTTTTTCCGAGACGCTGAGGCTTGGGAAATTTTCCGGGACATCATTTTACCAAATATCATTTCCCGCAGAGATTCATTTGACAGGGGCGATACTCCCATCCGCTTGTGGTCAGCGGGATGTTCAACTGGCCAGGAAGCATTTTCGGCTGCGATCCTATTCTATGAACTCATGGAACAGCATTCTAACCGATCGGATTTCGAAATTATTGCTACAGATATTGACAAAGATTGTCTCGCAGTAGCTTGTAAAGGTCTGTTGCCAACAAAAGCAGTTGCCGGGATGCATCGAGAAATAATTGATACCTACTTTGAACAGAACGAATTCCACTCTATCAGGCCCTCGATACAAGAACACATTCATTTCAAACAACACGACCTTGTACTGGATGATCCGTTGACGGAGATGGACTGTATCCTTTGCAGAAACGTTGCGATCTATTTTACCAGAGAGCTGCAAGAGAGGTTATTTACAAAATTTTACCATAGTCTCCGTAGGGGCGGTTACTTGTTTCTTGGAAAAGCAGAATCGCTATATGGGCAGATTGGGGAGAAATTTACACCTGTGAACACAAAATGGAAAATATATCAAAAACAATAAAATCTGAATACCAACTTATATTATAGGGAGTCAATTATGAAAATGACAATTGCCAGGAAAATCAATTCACTTATTTATGGTCTTCTGGGGCTTCTGTTGGTTACCGGAATTTTTGGGATGTTTGGGCTGCACAGGCTCGCCAACAACACCGATGCGATTAAAGAAGAAATGCACATTATTGACGAGATTCAAGAACTTCGTGTGTCATTCCTGAGACTTCTGATGCCTGCTCATGATTATGTGATTACTGGAAACATGGAAGATAAGGAGCAGCTTGAACAATGTCTCAAAGAAACAAAGAAATACATTGCTAAGTGCAAGTCGTCTCTTTTGGCACATTCTTATTATATTAAGAATGGTGACGTTAAAGAAAAGGATTTACGCCTGCTTGACAGCATTAGTGGTGAGATAGAAACGATTTCCGTACTATCACAGGAAATCTTCAAGTTGCCTCTGGCCGAGAGGATGCAAGCCGAAAGGCTATTGAACAAGTTGGATGCTATTGGTTACCATGTATCTTCAGAACTAAGTATACTCATAGATGATGCACATGAAGATGCTACCTTGGCAGAGGGGACGGTCGATTTAATCAAGGTCCAAACACGAAATCTTTACATGGCAACATTAGTAGTGAGCATTTTGGGCAGTCTCATAGCAGGACTCGTTATTGCAAATCCAATCACCAAAGCGATCTGTCAACTAAGTTTCGGAACAGAAAAAGTGGCACAGGGAGACTATAATTATCAAGTTCATGTACAAACAAATGACGAATTGGCAACTTTGGGAACTACTTTCAATGAGATGACCAATTCAATCCGAAGTAAAAACGAAAATTTGGAGATCATGAACGAAGGATTACGATCAGCCAATGAAGAGCTTGAAACTACTAACGAAGAGTTGCGATCCACGACCGAGGAGCTAGAAGCATCCAACGAAGAACTGCGTTCGACAACGGAAGAACTGGAAGTGTCAAACGAGGAACTGCGGGTCACAAATGAAGAACTCGCTCAAGCCCATGAAAAGCTGCTGCACCAGAAAAAATTGGCCGCAGTCGGTCAATTAGCCAGCGGTATCGGTCATGAATTGAGAAATCCGCTCGGCGTTGTTAAAAATGCCACATATTATATTAAAACCAAGATTGGCAACAGTGATGAAAAACTGCTTAAGCACCTTAACATCATGGAACGTGAAATTAATAATTCCAACAAAATTATCAATGACCTGTTGGGATTTTCCAGAACTCGAATGCCGTCCACAATAGTTGAAGATGTCAATAAGGTTGTTGAACAGTCACTCGAAGTGGTCCAGGTTCCAAAAAATGTACTGTTGGTTACTGATACCGACGACAATCGACCCAAGATTAAAGTTGACAAAGATCAGATACAGCAGGTTTTGGTCAATCTCTGTATGAATGGAATACAGGCTATGGGAGACGAAGGTGGACAGCTTCAGGTATCAACGCATCTGCTTGATGATTTTGTCTATATCAAAGTTGCTGATACAGGATATGGCATTCCTGAAGAAAACCTCAGCAAGCTTTTTGATCCCTTCTTTACGACTAAAGCTAAAGGCATCGGATTGGGGCTGGCAGTTAGTTATGGAATCATTGAAAAGCATGGGGGAGGCATTGAGGTTCAAAGCGAAGCTGGCCAAGGAGCCACTTTCATCGTAAAGCTTCCAGCTGTCATAAAAGAAACCATGCAGCAATATAACGAAAAAGCAGTTATTGTACAAGATTCATAAATGACTTAAAGATGAGGAATAACCATGGAAAGTATAGCTCAAACGGAATTCAGTATTCTCGTTGTGGATGACCAGATTGGGATGCTTGAGACATTTACGGATATCCTTGAAGACAAGGGATTTACTGTACAGACAGCCGAAGATGGTTTTACCGCTATTGAAAAAAGTAAGAAAAACGCATTTGATTTAATTTTTATGGACATACAGATGCCCGGGATCAATGGCGTACAGACCTTCCGAGAACTTAAAAAGATAAATTCACGGGCTGCAGTTGTCATGATGACTGCCTATGCTGTGGAAGACCTGATCGAAGAAGCTATTTCAGAAGGTGCCTATGCTGTCGTTTATAAACCTTTTGATATCGAGAAGATCATCGGTATCATCGAGCAGACAATGCAAAAAAGTATTATCCTTGTTGTTGATGACAGCTTCGAAGAGCGGCAGACACTCAAAGACTCACTCGAAATCAATGGCCACTATGTTGCAACCGCTAGTAGTGGGTATGATGCGATTGAATTGACCAAAAAGGGAGATGTCAACGTTATCCTGTTAGATGTTAAAATGCCGGGTATTGATGGAATACAGACATTCGAAGAAGTTCATAAGATCCGCCCTGATGTTCCCGTTATCCTGATGACCGGCTATTCTGTTGAGGATGCTCTACGGGATGCAGTTGACAAAGGTGCTTATGCTTGTCTTCAAAAACCCCTAGATATGGAGCAGATTACAAGAGTCCTTGAAAATCTAAAAAAGCACTCGGTCTAAATCGGCAGGATTCAATATGACCCAACAAATAGAAAGAATTGTGATAGTCGATGACAATGAAGGGATGCAGTGCACCCTTTCCGACATACTGGAACAGGCCGGATATCTGGTCAACATATTCGGTCGGGGAAATGAATCCATCGAATGGATGAAGACAAATACGTTTGCCGTTGTCATCTTGGATCTTAGGTTGGCAGACATTGACGGCATGGATCTTTTAGCACAAATTCGTCTGCTTAATCCCGAAGCAGCAGTTATTATGATGACCGGATATGCGACGGCTGAAACTGCCGTCGAGGCCATGCGGAGAGGTGCTTATTCGTATATTATCAAACCTTTTGACGCAAGAGAATTGGTTACGCTCATCAAAAAGGCTCTGAAAGAGATTCGTCTGTCACGAAACAACAAGGAATTAATCGATCAACTCCAATTGTATAACCGCGACTTGGAACGATATAAAAAGTCACTGGAGGAACGAACCAGTGAATTAGAGATTGCAATGGAACATGCCAAACTCATGGCAAAGGAGGCTCGTTCAGCCAATGAGTCTAAAAGTATGTTTTTATCGAATATGAGTCATGAGATTCGAACACCGATGAATGCAATTATCGGGTTTACAGATTTGTTGGCTGAAGAGACACCTACCGAAACTCAGCAGGAGTATATCAGGATGATACATGATGCTGGGGAAAATTTGTTATTTCTGATTAATGATATTCTGGATTTTTCCAAAATTGAGGCGGGGAAACTGGAAATATCGCGGAGTGAATGCTCTCTTGATGACCTTTGTCAGTATATAGAGTCTATAATGAGTTCAATGGCTAGGCAAAAAGAACTCGACTTTGCTATTATCAGAGCAGAACCACTGCCATCACATTTCATTGCCGACTCCATAAGAATTCGTCAATGTCTGCTCAATCTGGTTGGTAACGCCATCAAATTTACTGAAAAAGGGCATGTTCATCTAAAAATCTATATTCAAGAAGTTGAGGGACACTCATTTATATGTTTTGCTGTCGAAGATACAGGAATCGGTATCTCAGAGAGCAAATGCAATCAGATTTTCAATCCTTTCATGCAAGCTGACCAAAGCACCACCCGTAAATTCGGCGGGACCGGTCTGGGCTTAACAATTAGTCGGCAATTGGCAGATCTTATGGGTGGTTCAATTACTGTAAAAAGTCAAGTAGATGTTGGTTCAGTATTCACTTTTATAGTACCAATACTAGATAACTTAAACATTAATGAAACTCAGGATATCATTCAAACCCATACAACCTGACTACAACTCAAAATGCAGATAACTCATATAAATACACACGTTCAAATTTTATAACGCATTCAGTGCTAAGAATTTGTAAAATTCACAAAAAGGAAAATGTTTTTAATGTATTATTGCATTGACATAGAAAACCGCTCTATACTCAATTTTTATTGACATCCCTTCCCATTCCCGCCAGACAATTGTCCAATACCATTCCCAGAGGGGCAAATTTCTTCTCCTATAAAGTTGTAATGATAACTTATATGGAGTTGGAATAATGGTCAGTATCAACAAATCAAAGCCCAAATTCAAATTGGGGAAAATAGTAGCTACTCAAGGAGCTATAGACGCTCTTGAAAAAGCACAGCAATACCCAGAATCGTTCCTGGATCATCATGCCACGGGCGATCGGGGAAATGTCTGGAAAGAGGATGCTGCTCTTAATGACGAAGCTGTGGCGTTTGAAGGCAATTCCAAAAACAACAGCGAGTCCTCTCTTCTTATAATTGTGTTCTATCTTCAGTGTCCAGTCCGTATCCCGTTGTTATTGCCTGCCAAGTACTTCTAATATACTTATTGTCTACTTAGTTATAAATTGAAAGCGTCCAGCGTCACCCCAGCGTCTTTGATATTCTACTCCTGAGTGGTCTGTAATTATACTGTGAGTCTACTTTCTGTTGAGTTGTCAAATAGATGTTGACATTGCCCTAAAAAATCTTCATTTTTAGATTAAAAGTAGGTACAAATTGGACAGGACAGTCTGGATATTAGTTTTCCCAAGCTGGATACGCCAGTTCGATTCTGGTCGCCCGCAATTCACCTTTCCATGACAGCACCTGTTAGCAGTAAACTATTGTATTGCATTTCTAAAGGTTGACGACGATATATAATGACTTTCTGTCTCTTTTGTACAATTCCTGAACTATCAGCAAATAGCAGCAGAAATAGGGCTATTGGGGAAGTTTCAGGACTTCTTTGAACCGCTTTTCTTGTTTTGCCGTAGATAGTTAGTTGAGAAGTTTTTATATTTTTGTGTCCAAACATTTTTTCTGCTGGGATTAAACATTAGACGGCTGGAATATTCGGCGGTTTTGATGTATTTAGTTCCATGGGCGACAGATTTTATCGAAACGATATGAGATGGCCGCCTAATGACGCAAATTCTTTTAGGAAAGGTGTTTAGGGATGAAGCACAAGGGATTTACACTGATTGAACTGTTGGTTGTTATTGCGATTATCGCCTTATTGATGGCGATTATTACACCGGCCCTGAAAAAGGCTAAGGCGGCTGCCAAGTCCATTGTGTGCATGGGTAATCAGAAAAATATCGCACCGGCCGTTCTGATGTATTCTGAAGATTATGATGATTTAATGCATGGTTCTCCGAATGGCGGGTTATTTTTCTATAGGGGGACCAGCGAACCAATCGATCCCGACTATAGAGGTGGTAGTTTTGCCGAGGAAGCTTATTGGGGAGTTATCTTCAATGATATCTACCTACAAAACTATAAGATGTTCCAATGCCCCTCAGCGAGAATGGTTGACTGGTATAAGCCTCAGGGGAATTCATTTGAAGATGCAGAGCAGTATTTGCACGCGACATATGGTATCAATGGGTACTATTACAATGATGGTAAGAGGAAAAAGATGTCTACGTTTAAGGCTCCTTCGCGATTGATCTTTGCTCACGACCATTTTGAGCATCGAATGGATAATAATCCTGGAGGCGGTTCCGATACGCTCATGCTCAGGCCTGCGGCCTCAATCACCTTGCAACAGTGGCGGCCTGTTGATAAGGGGGGGAATGCCAACTATGGTGGTAATCCGGATTATAACGTGGAAACTTCTCCTGAAAAAGAAGTTTTTCGTCACAACAACCGATCAAATACAATTTATCTTGATGGGCATGTGGATGCCATTCAGGACAGTGATGCACCTGAAATCCCCGTTGTTTCTAACGGTTCCTATGTTGGAAATGACGATAGAGCAGCCGCGTCAAGTTGGTATTGATGGCGGCAGATTTCAAGTATATTCAAGTGGACAAAAAGCTAGTTGATTTTGTATAGGGTTCAGGGAAAGCAGAATGAAACAGATGGACAGTGAATTTATTTCTCTTGTGATGGCGAATCAGAGGAAGATTTACTCGTATATCGTGCATTTTGTACCGAACCGCGCGGATTCCGATGACATTTTCCAGGAAACCGTCGCCCTGATGTGGGAAAAGTTCGAAGAATTTGAGAAAGGGACGAATTTTGCCGCATGGGGTACTCAGATCGCTCACTATAAGATTTTAAAGCTCAAGCGGCGGACGCAGAACCGTCTGATCAAGTTTGACAGTGATATTGTTGACTTGATTCAGGAGTTTATCGCAAAGAATCCGGATAATATGGACAGCCGGGTTGAATTTCTGAGAGATTGTATAAAAGAAACTCCTGAGACACAGCGTTCCTTATTGGCCATGCGATATGACCAGGAATTATCTGTCAAGAAGATTTCCAAGCAGACGGGGGGGTCCATTCATTCCATCTATAAAGCTTTAGGGCGTACCTATAAATATTTGCTGGGATGTATTCGTCGGAAAATGTCTCTCGCTGAGGATTTGACATGAAAGAACAGCCCGAAAAATACCAATTGGCGGACCTGATCCTCATGGAGATGGACGGGATGCTGTCGGACGAACAGTTTGAAATACTGCAGGAAAAAATCCGAAGCAATCCCGCGGCTCTGAGATACTATGTTGAGTTTATGCGATTGCACGCCACGTTTTCGCAGCCGGGTGAGACGGTCTTTTTGGGGATTGGTGAGTCGGATCTCTCTGATATCTCTTCTGCCTTAAATGCTATGGCACGCTATGAGCGGCAAGCGCTTGCTGTGGAGGAAGAAAAACCTGAAGAACCTCTCCGCCCGAAGGAGGTGGTGAAAATAGAATACAAGATGCCCAAAAGCTCTGTTCGCACGCTCATCTTTTCACTTGCGGCAATGCTGATATTCGCCGTGACGGTCTGGTTTTTGCCGGACCGCTCAACGGACATAATGACGGTTGCAGTGCTGACGGATTCGGCCGGTGCCCAATGGCAAGGCCAGGACAATCTGCCCATGGTGGGCGATGTCCTTTATCAAGGCCCGATGACACTAACCCGCGGATTTGCTGAAATTACCTTTGAGAAAGGGGCCAAAGTCGTTCTTGAGGGGCCTGCCTCGGTCGAGTTGACTGATATCAATAAAATGATTCTGCGCGAAGGGAAATTATTTGCCAAAGTTCCGACGGGAGCCGTTGGATTTGCGGTCGATACCCCGGATGCCTCGATGATCGATCTTGGTACGGAGTTTGGGGCGCATGTTTCTGCGGCCCGGAGCGATCTGTATGTGATGGATGGAAAAGTCGCACTTCGGGCGGGAAGCCCGGCCCAGACGGATACGGTTCGGTTGCAGGAAATTGTGACGACGGGGCTGGCCAGGCGAGTTACTGCCGGTGGTGACCGAATCCAGCCAATTACAGGTTCTCAGGAACATTTCCAGAGACACATCCCCTTGAAACATTTGGTGGCGTACTGGAATTTTGATAAGGATGTTTCGAATATCCAGGGCAACAGCCGCTTCGATGGCAGAGTGGTCGGTCAAAATGTCTCTGTGTCCGATGAAGATTGTGCGGTGGGTGTGGGGGCGCTGCGGGTCGCAGATGACGGGCAGGAACCAAGCTATCTTGCCGTGGACGCTTCGCCGGTTGTGCCGAGGCAAGAGATCTATACCGCGGTTGCCTGGTATAAATACAAAGACATTGGCCTGGACGGTTCCGATGTACGCAACTTTATTTTTGAGACCACTCCGTACTGGTCGATGAGTTTTGGTATTTTAGACGGTCGCGGCGGAAAAGTCGCACAATGGTATGTTTCATCGACACGTGAGTTAGCTTACCGTAATGAAATCGAAGATGGTCCGTTAGTGGATGATGGTCAGTGGCATCATGCGGCTGTTATATGGAACCAAACCGCCGGAACCATAAAATACTATCATGACGGCGAGTTGCTTCATACCAGGGCAATCGGGCCGCGGGAGACCTTGAAGTTTACCGACAGTTTTCATATAGGCTATCATCGTGGCTATGACAGCGGCACCGAGGGTGTAAAGTCACGTCGAAACTGGGACGGCTATATCGATGAAGTGGCCGTTTATGATATTGAATTAAACGCCACACAAGTCAAGGCGTTGTATGACAAGTCATATTCAAATCAAAGCATTCATGCCGGCAATGTTTTAAAATTCGTCAACTAAATTACAGTGTACGAGCCTGATGGGGGTTGCGTGCTGTGGGTGGAATGGTGATTTAAAGTTGTAAAGGAGAATAAGATGCCAAGTTATTTTGTAATTAAAAGACATTTATTAATTTTAGCTGTATTATTAACAGCATTTGCTGTTACGACACAGGCAGCCGTGGTAGCCTACTGGCCGTTCGATGCGGATCCCAATAATGTTCAGGGGAATGCCACATTTGACGGGACGCTGGTTGGCGGTGCGGTGATTTCTGGTGAGGAAACCGCAGTTGGCAGCGGTGCGTTGAAAATCGACACCAATTCAAGTAGCGGCAGCACCTCGGTTAAGATTGATCCATCGCCATTTGTCGGCGTTGAATCCGCGTTCAGTGTGACCGGCTGGTTCCGATTTACTGATATCAGCGGTGACGGCTCAAAGAGCCGTGTATTCGTTCTTGAGACCGACAATTATCTGGTCAGTTATGGTGGACGCTCAGCGCTGAACGGTGACGGTCAGGTTGAAATGGGCGAGTGGTACATGGATGGCACCAGTGATGTATCCGGTCCGTTTGTTGATCCGAACTCGTGGCATCACTTTGCCTTGGTGTACAATGCAAACGATGGCTATGCCCGGCATTATTTTGACGGTGAATTGCGTGACTGGTATGCGGTCACTGTCGGCGATGACTTGGATGCAACGAACTGGTTGAATATTGGCGACTATCGTGACGGTAACGGCGGTCGCAACTGGGACGGTTACATTGATGACGTGGCTGTGTATGATGTGTCCCTGACTGATGATCAGGTTGCAGCGCTGGCTGCTAAAACAAGTACGCCTGAGGATGTGGATTCGATTCTGCAGACCGCTGCCTGGAATCTATTTCCGGATACCGGGACGCTGCATGTCTTACCGGGTGCTGGACTAAGCTGGGAGGCTCCGGCTGATGTCGCCACGCCGACATATAACGTCCTGCTCAGCACCGCTTCCGACATGAGCGGCGCGGTAGAAATCGCAAGCGGTATTTCCGAGACCACTACGACGCTGCCCGCAAACTTAACAAAAGGAGCGGTTTACTACTGGCGTGTTGATACCATTGGCGGAACTGCCAGCGAAGTTGAGTTATTTACCGCTTATGAAGAGCTGGTCGCCTGGTGGACGTTCGATACGGATCTGAACTTAACCAACACGTATGGAAGTTCCGATTATGACGGCGAAGCTATTGGCGGTGCTGTTGTCTCCACTGAAGATGTGAAAATCGGTACGGCTGCCTTGAAGATTGATGATGATACGTCCAGTGCTAATCTTGTCACAATTGCGAACTCGCCGATCGTTGGGATGCAGGATGCTTATACGATTAGTGCATGGTACAAGTACTCTGACATCAGCAGCAATGGTTCTGATGCCCGTAACTTCGTATGTGAGATCGGCCCGAACTTTACCGGCGGCTTTGGTATTCGTGAAGCCGGTACACCGCTTGCCAAGCGGGGACAGGTGTATGTCAATAAAACGGGGACGGACTTTTATAATGATCCTGCTGACGGTCCGGTTGTCGATGATGATGAATGGCACCATTTCGCATTGGTCTGGGACGGTTCCACTGAAAGCGGCGGAACCGCGGTGAAGTATTATCATGATGGTGTGCTGTTTTATTCTGCCGAGATGGGAGCGGGGTACCTGCCGTCTGCAGACGTCTTTAATATCGGTGACTATCGCGGCGGTAACGGCGATCGCAACTGGGATGGTTACATTGATGATATGGCAGTCTATGATATCGTCTTGACACCGGATCAGGTTTCCGCACTGGCTGCCGAAATCCGGAATCCGCTGACTGTTCTGGAGGTTCTCCAGTTGACTCCGACTAATCTGAAGCCCGATGGGGCACGCATAGATTTTGCCGATTCCGGCCAGGGAACCTGGGATGCCCCGGAGGATATGGTTGAGCCCCGGTATGATGTTTACCTGAGTGCCGACCCGAATATGGTCAATGATGTTATGACGCTGGCGACCGCTCAAGCCGAAACGAGTATTGACCTTCCGGCTTTGACTTCTGAAACGACTTACTACTGGCGTGTGGATGCCACGGCTGCGGCCGGCGGTGACACCTATGAGTCCGTAGTTGCTTCGTTTACCACTTCTGGAACGCCTTTGGGGTTAATCGCTTACTGGCCGTTTGATGTCGACCCGAACAATGTTCAGGGCAATGCTGACCTTGACGGTACGCTGGTGGGCAGTGCTGTGGTCTCCGCTGAGGATGTCGCGGTTGGTGCCGGTGCATTGAAGATTGACGATGACACTGTTGCTGCGAACTATGTTGATGTTGCCAATACGGTCCTGCTGGGCGAAGCGCCGTATCGTAATACGGTAGTTGCCTGGTACAAGTACGAGGACATTGCCGGTGACGGGTCCGATGCTCGTAACTTTGTCTGGGAAACGGATACTACCTGGGCATTGTCATTTGGTATTAGCGCCGAGATCGGCCCTGATCCTAACAGGGTGGCTGAATGGTATTATGATCACTCAGGGGCTCCTTTTAGTCGCCTGACACCGGTTGGTGACGGTCCTAATGTTCAGGATGATAGCTGGCACCATGTGGCCATGGTTTTCGATTATTACAACGATACGATCGAGTATTATCATGACGGTGCTCTTTATGATCTCGATGAAACCGAAGACCTTCCTATCAACATGGCGCCGACTGGTTTCCATATTGGTAACCATCGTGCCGGTGACGGTGCTCGAGCCTGGGACGGCTATATTGATGAAGTAGCGGTTTATGATGTAGCGTTGACCTCATTCCAGGTTAGTCAGCTTGTCTGCAATCCGGCAGTGACTCCTGATAATGTACTGGCTGTTCGGAAGACCTATGCGGATTTTGATGACGATGGCGATGTCGACATCGATGACCTTCAGGCTCTGGCGGCGAGCTGGTTGACAGCTAATGCTAATGCGGACTTTGACTGCAGCGGTATTGTAGACCTGGTTGAGTTCAGTGAAATGGGCGAAAACTGGATGCCGTAAGTAATGTTGGACAATGATTGTGTGAGTCGGAATCATGCCGGCTCACACAGTTTTAATAGTATTATCAGGATATCTGAAAGGAGGTTGAGAAAACTTAAACAGGTAATCTTTATGAGGTGTGTGAAGTATTAATTTTGAAGTGTGTATTAAGAAATTTAACCAATTGTTTTAGGAGTGGAAAGATGAAAAGAACAGCTTTTGTAGTAATGACTATGGTTATGGCAGTAATATTAAGCAATGCCGCAGTTGCAGATTTGGTGGCCTATTGGGATTTCGATGATGATTTCACGGCAAACGATTCTCAGTATGACCTGACCGCAAATAATGGTGCTGCGATTGTTACTGGCGGTAAATTTGGCGGTGCCGCAAGCTTTGACAAATCTTTGTCGCAGTATGCAAAGTCCGTTGTTTCTCCGTTTGCGGCCGCATCTGACTATACCATTACTGCATGGTATAATCTCGACGTTGAAGACATGACAGGAAGTAATCGTTACTTTGTATTCGAGGCAGGGACTCCGAGTGCCTGGCCTGTTTCTTATGGTTTGCGTGAACTGAGCGGGACAGATTCCGGGCAAGTCTATACGCATACAAGTGCATCTGCAGGCAGCAATTTTGACTTTGCTTCCGATGCCCATCAGACTTGGCATCATATTGCAGTAACGTATGATGCAGCATCAGGTGTCACTACTGCTTATCTTGACGGCGTATATGCCGGAGAAATGACAGTGGCCGGCGACCTTACAGCGAGTGACTATATTGTTATCGGTGGACACCGTGGTTCAACCGGTCGCAACTTTAATGGTTTGATTGATGATGTTGCCGTGTTTGACAGTGTTGTGTCGACGGACTATATTGCCTCTCTGGCCGCGGGTAACGCTGTGCCGGAACCGGCAACGCTGACGCTGCTGGGGCTGGGCTGCCTGGGCCTTTTGCGCAAGCGCAAATAATACACATAACAGTGTGATATAAGTATTTAATACATCGGGTCCGCGGCCGTTTGGGTTGCGGTCCCGGTGTCGATTCATAAAGAAGGGGGTGATAGAAGTTGGGGTGGTGTTTGAATTTGGCATATGGATAGTGACATAATTAAGGATATACGCGGCTGCTGTAAATATTTTACGAAAGGCGAACAATGCTGAAAGTACAAAGGACTCTGTTCAGGTCAGTTGTCATCATGGTTTTATTGGGTGTTTTTGCGAGTGCGGATAATGCGCCGCGGGCCGATGTGACGGGTGATTGCCGGGTTGACATACAGGATTTCTGTTATTTTGCGAATTGCTGGCTGGAGGGAGAACTCGTTCCGGCCAAGGCCGATCTTTTTCCGGTAGAGCAGGGTGACGGCGTAATTGATGCCGGAGATTTGACCGTAATGGCGTCGCAGTGGCTGGAGGAACTTGAAAATCCTTATCCCGTAGATAACTTGTCTCTGGCCTACCAATCTGCTGCCAACTACATTCTCGGCCAGACGGATTTTACCAATCGCGGGTATTGCTTTGTCTATGGCGCCGGCCAGGGCCGGCTTGCCTATGAACTGGCGGTTCGCAGCCAATTCAATATTATTGGCGCAGAGGCAGATGGAGCAAAAGTGGATTCGGGTCGTATTGTACTGCATGATGCGGATGTGTACGGCGACCGAATCACACTGCATAAAGGCTCATTGACAAACATGCGATATCGCGATTATGCGGCCGTTCTGGTCGTTTCCGATGCTATCATCGAAACCGGCCACTGCCCGGGCAGTGCCTCGGAAATGTTCCGCATGGTTCG
Source organism: Sedimentisphaerales bacterium (assembly GCA_028282905.1). Taxonomy (GTDB): domain Bacteria; phylum Planctomycetota; class Phycisphaerae; order Sedimentisphaerales; family Anaerohalosphaeraceae; genus 4572-13. The sequence continues at coordinate 18,918 of JANQGW010000109.1, forward strand.
TCCGGACGGCGGCGTGGCAATTATCGGCCAGCCGGCGGGCTGTGCGAATGTGCTTGAACGAACTGAGCTTGAAAGCTGGCTGAATGCGGCCGGATTGAATTATACGATTACGGAAGACAGCGACGGAATCTGGGCGAAAGTCGTGCGAGGGGCGTTACCGGGAGCCGGAAAATGGACGCATATGTGGGCCGATGCCGCCAATACTGCTTGCAGCGGCGATACCCGGATCACCGACGATTTTGGCGTATTGTGGTTTGGCGAGCCGGGGCCGCGTGTTCTGATCGACCGTCACTGGAGGCCAATGGCGCCGCTCTATAACAAGGGCAAGTTAATTGTCCCCGGCAATGATAATATTATCTGTGCCGATGCGTATAATGGAGCTCGTTTATGGAAAGTCGATTTTCCCAAGGCTGCGCGTATTGCCATTTTAAGAGACAGCGGCTGGTTGGCGATGGGGGATGTGTATTTGTATGCTGCTATCGACAAGGATTGTTACAAGATAGATCTTGATACAGGCAAAATTTTGTCGATCTGGCAGCCGCCGACGCCGAACAAAGATTGGGGTTATGTGGCGATCGAAGGGAATTTACTTTTCGGCAGCGAACAAAAGGTGGGTGCTTCACGATTTGCGGCCGATTACATGCTTCAGGGAAAAGACGGCAACCAAATCGCTCGCCTGGATGATCAGCCGACAGTTGTCAGTACGGGATTATTCTGTTCGGACAGACTGTCAGGTGATGTGCAATGGGAGTACCGAAATAATTCGGTGATTGCGAATCCGACCATTTGCATCGGCGATGATGGGGTCTATTTCATCGAAAGCTATGCGCCCGCTGCGGTCAGTGATGCCGACGGTAAAGTCGCACCGACCGTTTTTTGCGGCGGCAATGATGAATATTTTGTCAAGCTAAACAAGCAGACCGGTCATGTTGTATGGCGACAGCAGCACAATCTGCCTTTTGAAAATATCATATATTTGAGTTATGCTAACGGGATTGCTTTAGCCTCGGGTTGTACCACAGGTTCATCTAGATTCCGATATCATTACCGGGCGATTGACACTTCTGACGGCTCCTTGGCATGGCAAAAGGACTGGGATTCGACCCACAATTCCTCCGACAAAGAACACGGCGGACAGGATAAACATCCCATGCTTGCAGGGGATGCTGTCTACTTGAAGTTCGGCAGCTATAATTTGCAAACCGGCACGTCGCTGGGCGTGACATTCAGTACATCTAACTGCGCGGATTGTTCCGCATCATCGACCCATTTCTTTAGTCGCGACGGCGGCAATCCAACGATCTATAATATTAACACCGGCGCTAAGAGCAAGCTGTGCTCTGCGATGCGGCCGGGTTGTTATATCAGCATTATACCGGCGGGGGGGATTATGGTGCTTCCGGCCTACAGTGCGGGGTGCACCTGTGGATATACCTTGCAGACATCGATTGGCTGGATTCCCCGCTAATGATTTATAGTTGATATGTATATAAATCGGATCAAAAAAGATAAGGAAAAGAGAATGAATTACGTTGAAGTCAGTCATCCAAGATACATCTGTAAATATTTCTTTTTGATTGTAATCTTTACCGGAATATTTTTCGGGTCTATTGTTCACGCCGATGACTGGCCGACTCGCCTGCACGATATAAGCCGTTGCGGCGTCAGCTCAGAGGATTTAACCATGCCTTTGTCTCAGGCGTGGGTCTATGAGACTGACAACGCTCCAGAGCCGGCATGGACGGAATCTCCGGCGCTTCATAATCACTATGCCGGCACCTATGATTTAAAACCGCGTCAGAATTATGATTTCAGTTTCGATGTCAGTGTTTCGGGGGGGCTATTGTATTTCGGGTCATCCAAAACGTGTGAGATCAGTTGCCTTAATGCCGTCACCGGCCAGGAGGTTTGGACCTATTTTACCGAAGGGCCGGTCCGGTTTGCACCAACGGTTGCCGATGGCAAAGTGTATGCGGGCAGTGATGACGGATATGTGTATTGCTTAAACGCCGGTGACGGCTCTCTTGCCTGGAAAGAACGTGTCGGCGCAGAAGACATGATCTGGGGTAATGAGCACATGATTTCCGTCTGGCCCGTTCGCAGTTCGGTATTAGTCGATAATGGCCAGGTGTACTGGTCGGCGGGGATGTTTCCGCAGGAGGGCATGTATCTGTGCTGTCGTAATGCCGCAGACGGCAGCGGTGGCTGGACGGTGACGCCCAATCTGCCGCCGCAGGGGTATTTGCTGGCGACACCGGATTTATTGTTTGTCCCCTCCGGAAAAACCTATCCGATGGTTTTTCATCGCAGCAGCGGCAGTTTTGCCGGGTTTATTAACAGCAGTACCCGTGACGGCGGGGCGTGGGCCTTGCTGACGCCGGATAACAACAGTTTTTGGACCGGCCCGACAGTCGCCAATCAAACACAGGAATTTAATACTAGCAGTCGGACGCGTATCGCTTCGATCAACGGGGCCAATTACCTTATTGCCGATTCCACGCATGCCTACTACAATACCGATACCCATCTGATCAAGATCAAACGCTCGGACCGGTCGCAGATTTGGGTTGTAGAGGAGGATTTTCCATGTTCAATTATTGAAGGCGGTCCGACTATTTATGCGGGCGGTGACGGTAAAGTCGCGGCGTTTGCCGGTGCAGATGGGCAGAAATTATGGGAAGCTCCGATTTGCGGCAAAGCATATGGATTGGCGCTGGCGGATAACTGTCTGTATGTGAGCACCGATACGGGCAATATATATTGCTTTAGTGCGATTATGCCGGCGGTTAGTAATGGAGCTGGCGCGGTGGTTCAGGACAGCAGCAGTGCAACGCTTTCCGGTGAACTTCTCAGCGAAGGCTCCGGCCAGACCTCGGTGACACTGTATTGGGGAAAATCGGACGGGCGGATGCAGTCTCAGGACTGGCAGAATTCTCTCGATCTGGGCCCAAAAACCCCGGGGCCGATCAGCCAATTGATTACGGGCCTCGAAAGCGAGACACTTTACTACTATCGCTATTGTGCAATCAACAGCTCCGGTACCGCATGGTCTGAGCAAAGCGATGTCTTTGTAACCGGTGAAATCAGCCTGCAGGTCGCTGATGGCACGGCATCAGAAACAGCAGGTGATACTGGACAGATTGTTTTGCAGCGTCCGGCCTGGGCGACAGGAGAAGCCCTTACGGTTAATTATAATATAAGCGGTACCGCCATTTCAGACGCTGATTATGAACCGCTCACCGGCACAGTAATATTCCAGAGCGGTCAAATCTCAGCGTTCATTAATGTTCTGCCGGTCGATGACCTGGAGATGGAAACAGATGAAACTGTCGTTGTTACACTCACTCCGGGCGGATATCTTCTTCCGGCACAATCGTCTGGAACGATAACAATTACGGATAATGACAGCATTGACGGCTATTCGCATCGCATGATGATTCGCTTCAGCGGCTATCGCGGCACCGAAACCCTGGTTGACTTCCCCGCTCTAATTACTCTGAATGAGTCGCTGGAGGAATTCAGTTACAGCCAGCTGGCCTATGCCAACGGCAGCGACTTGCGGTTTGTCAGTGCCGATTTGCAGACATTCCTCAGCTTTGAGATGGAGCAGTGGAATGTCAGCGGTGATTCCAACATCTGGGTTAAAGTACCCGAAATCACCGGCAGTGACAGTTACGTCTGGCTCTATTGGGGCAATCCCGACAATGATCAGATGCCGTCCTGTACGACGGATGGTTCCGTCTGGTCCAGTGACTTTGCGAATGTCTGGCATATGACGGATGCTGGCACATTGAATGACGCCATGGTTGCCGGCAATAATGGCGCCGCTTCCGGAGACCCGACATCTGTGGCCGGTCAAATTGGCAATGCCGTCAAGTTTGACGGTTCGGGCGATTACTTCAGTTTAAGCGATCCGCTGACTATTGGTTCACTCTCCAATACCGTCAGCGCCTGGGTCAAAATCCCTGCCGTGGGAACCGACGGGCTTGGGACAAGTGAACGTGTTGGGGTTCTTTTAGGCAACTACAGTGCGTCTCCTAATGTAAACTGGGAATTCCACGATGACGGCCAGACACGAATATACTGGAATAACGGCAGTCCGAACGCTTATGGGATTGCTGATTTTCGTGATAACAACTGGCACCATGTTGCATGGGTTCGAGACAAAGCCAGCAATGCTTTCTATCTTTATATCGATGGTCAATTGGATCAAACGATTACGACGGCCGGCAGTGACATTGCCATAAATGCGGCCGGAAAAATCGGTGCCGACAACCGCGGCAGTTCCACGCCGTATTTCCACGGAACGATTGATGAGTTACGGGTCAGTGCCGTAGCCCGCTCGGCAGATTGGCTCAAAGCCTGTGCCGACAATCTCAACAATAGCTATTTTGTTCAGTACGGAGAGACGCTTGCGTTCAACGAAAATCTGGTTGCCTGGTGGCCGTTTGATACGAATGTTGACGATTTTCTGGGGAACCCATCATATCACGGTACTGTCTATGGTAATGCTGTGATTTCAGATGAGGATGTTGCTGATGGTGTCGGAGCGTTGAAAATTGATGATAACACCAGCACAAACAGCTATGTGAAAATCCCGACATCGCCTTTCATTGGCAATGAAAAACTGTTTACGGTGGTCGGCTGGTATAATTACAAAGATATCAGCAGTAACGGTTCGGATGCGCGTCCGTTCGTATTTGAGACGGATAACTATAAAGTCAGCTATGGCTGTCGTCAGTCGGGCAGCTCAGTCGAACTGGGCGAGTGGTATCTGCTGGGTTCTCCCGGCTGGAGTGACACAACCGGGCCGGTTGTAACGCCCGGTAACTGGCATCATGTGGCACTGGTCTATGACGCGGTTTCCGGTCACGCCAAACACTATCTGGACGGCCAGTTGAGGGATAATGTTGCCGGGACTCCCGGTGTCGGATTAGACACAACGGTTTATTTTAATATTGGCAGCCACCGCGCAGGCGACGGCACCCGAAATTTTGATGGATATATTGATGATATGGCGGTTTTCAGTGTAGAACTTACCGCCGCACAGATACAGGCATTAGTTAATCGACAATATGACGGAAAAACCGTCAACTGCGGCAATGTGCTGAACATCGTACCGTAGAAATCTGTATAACACCAGTAGAATTGATGTTTTATGGTAAGAGAGAGTATGCAATCACGTGAGTTTGAGTCTAATTAAAGATACAGGGGGTAAGAATGATTTTACGAAATCAAAGTACTGTTGCAATTTGGGAACATGAGATAATCGAAAGATTTATATTATTTATTGTATTGGCGGCGCTGTTTTTTGCCGTGAATGCAAAGGGGCAGACCGTTGGTCCCATGATGGGTGAGGTCTCTTCTGTCGAGGCGCGTTTTCTTTATCGTTCTGATGATGTGGAAAAAGACTATCGGTTGAGTGTATTTGGGCCGGGGCAGACGCTGGTTGGGACCAGTCAGGCCACAGCTTTGCCAGCCAATGATTATGTGGCGAAATTCAACATTGCCGGACTGACGCCTGCGACAGATTATACCTATCAATTGGAAGAATTACCCGGCGGCACGATTATTGCCGGTCCCGGCGGAGATTATCATTTCAAGACATTTTCTGCAACAGGCACTCCGACAACGATTACAGCGGCTTTTATTTCCTGCGTAAACACCTCGACCGCACCGGTCTGGGAAAGAATGGAACTGCTCGGGATCGATCAACTCTACTTGATGGGAGATACGCCTTATATCGACAGTGCAGATTTGGCCGTGATTCGGCAGAAGCACCGTAATTTTCTGGCTGAGCCGTCTCTGGATTCATTGGTTCGGCATACACCGGTTGTCGGAACGTGGGATGACCATGACTTTGGCCTCAATAACAGCAATGGTCTCAGTTTTGACTATGGCAAGCCGACTACCCGGCAGGTATTTGTCGAATATCGGGCACACGACCAGTACGGCACCGGTACCGAGGGCGTATATAATAAAGTGGACCATGGCCCGATGGAGGTTTTTGTGCTGGATCCACGATGGTTCTCGCAGACGGCTCCATCTCCGGTGGACCCTTCGCAGAAAACATGTTTCGGAAATGCTCAGTGGCAGTGGCTGCTGGATTCGCTGCGAAATTCCAAGGCGATGTTTAAGGTTCTGGCAATGGGAGAGATTTGGCAGGACAAGAAGAATTCTGAGACGGATGACCTGTTCACGTATTGGTATGAGCGTGATGCGTTGCTGGACATGATTCGTGATGAACATATTCCCGGCGTTGTACTAGTGGGCGGCGATATCCATCTTTCCCGCTATCTAAAGCATCCGCAGCGATGCGGCTATGATGTACATGACTTTATTACTTCACCGGGGCATATGAGCACCATTCCGTCACTGGATGTCTATCATCCGTCGCTGGAGTGGTCGCTGATTCAGGGCAACCAGTTCCTGACATTAACGGCGGATACCACGTTGCCAGACCCGACGCTGACTGCCCGTTATTTAACGGGCGACGGTTCGATTCAGAAAGAGGTTGTGATGCCGTACAGTACCTTGCGTCCGAAGGTCGGCAAGGCCCTTGGCAAAGAGCTTCGGGCCTGGTGGCCGTTTGAGGGTGATTTCAGCAATAAGACGGTGCTGGGAACACGGATTGATGCTGTTCCCAATAACGGTGCGGCACTGGTCGGAAGCGGCGGCCTGCGAGGCGGGGCCGTCTCGCTGACACGCGCTGACAGCGAATATCTTCTGGTACCTCGAAGTATTCTCCATGACAACAGTGCGGCTCATACCGTGTCTTTGTGGTGTAAGTCTTCCACACTGCCTGCGCACGGTACTTCCGAGCGTCAATTCCTTATGGAAAGCACGGCCGAAGGAACCGTATCGAACGCGGGTGCCTGGGGACTTTCGCTGGGACTCAGAGCCACCACAGATTCATCGAAAGTTAATCTACAGTTAAACACCTACACGCTTAAGCCGGCCGTCAGCACAAGCACTGCCCCGACGGCAGTTGCATCTGCCGCCTTTGATACGGATGTTGACCGCAGCCTGTTTTTGAATAATTGGACACAGGTGTCCTTTACGTTTGACAGCCAAAAGTTTCGCCTGTTTGTCAACGGCGCATTTGTGTCCGAACATGTGCTGCCGGTGCCGGGGCCTATCTCGGAAACCGGTGGGCTGGTTATTGGCGGCCATCGTCAAGGGGCCGGACGTAATTTTGACGGTGACCTCGATGAAATCGCTATTTGGTCGCGTGTGCTGGAAGATGCAGAAATGATGACCCTGTACGGCGGCGGCACGCCTCCGGCGTTGCCGACGGAAGTATATGATGCCGAGGGTTTGGGCGTTGTGGCCTACTGGCCGTTCGACACGGATTTTACAGATAGTGTTTCGGCGCATGACCTGACTCCTAATAATGGTGCCGCTATTGATGCTGGGGGCAAGTTCGGCGGAGCTGCCGCTTTTGACAAGTCTCAATCGCAATACGCAAGAGTCGATGAGACTTTGTTTGAAGTTGATAGCGACTATAGCGTTGTGGCTTGGTATCAAACGGTGACCGCCGATATCGGCACTGCGACGGCGGATCGCGAATTTGTTTTTGAAGATACGAACTATGCGGTATCCTATGGATTACGTGACCTGGGGGGCGGCGATATCGGACAGGTTTATACAAATACGAGTGACGATGTCAATTTTTTTAATTTGGCCGGTGCCGCTGCCGGCCAGGGAGTGTGGCACCATATAGCTGTTACGTACAATGCCGCAACCGGTGTCACGACAGCTTATCTTGACGGCGTTTATGATGGGCAGATGACACAAACTGGTACGCTTGATCCTTCGACGCATTTTATTGTCGGCGGTCATCGCGGCGGCACAGGTCGCAACTTTAACGGCTTGATTGATGATATGGCGGTTTATAATGTGGCATTGACTCCGACTCAGGCTTTTGCGTTATACAGCGGCACTCGAACACCGATCGATGTGATGGAGACCTTGCAGTTAATCGCGATGAATCCAAATCCCTCAGTCGGCTCCGAAGTGGACCCGGCCGATCCGGGTCAGTTGAGCTGGGATGTTCCGCCGGATATGGCCCAGCCGCGTTTTAGTGTTTACCTGAGTACCGACCCGACTATGGCAACCGGCGTAACGACGTTAACGAGCAACTTGGATGAGACGGCTGTTGATCTTCCTTTAGATCTGGCCGATGACACAACTTACTACTGGTGTGTGGACTCAACTTCCGCTCAAGGCGGCCCGACCTATACCGGCCAGATATGGTTTTTTGTGACACCTCCGACACCGGTCGGTCTGGTGGCCTGGTGGCCGTTCGATGTCGATGCGGATAATGCACAGGGCAATTCTGATTTTGATGGTACACTTGTCGGTAATGCGGCGATTTCCGCTGAAGATGTGGCCGAAGGTGCCGGTGCGTTGAAAATTGACGTCACTGTATCGTCCGCAGCCTCGTATGTCGATGTGACTGACACTGTGCTGATCGGCAATGTGCCAAATCGAAATACCGTGGTTGCTTGGTACAAGTTTGAGGATGTTTCCGGCAACGGTTCCGACAGCCGTAACTTTGTTTGGGAAACCAATGAAACATGGGCTTTGTCATTCGGTGTAAGAAGTGATATCGGCCCCGGAGGCGGAGCGAAGGTTTCCGAATGGTATTATAATGGTGTTGGCGGCAGTGACCGACTGGAACCGGCCGGAGATGGTCCGGTCATCGGAACCGCAACCGGCTCGAATGATTGGCATCATGCTGCAATGGTTTACGATGTTGCTGAAAATTATTTGAAATACTACCATGACGGCGTACTTGTAGATCAGGATGCTGCAGGGGCCGGCGCTTTGCTGGCGACACCAACGGGATTTCATATTGGAGACTATCGAGACGGCACCGGCGGCCGAAACTGGGACGGCTATATCGATGAAGTCGCAGTTTATGACCAGGCATTGACAGAGTTTCAGATCAATCAGCTCATTATTAACCCGGCGGTGAATTGCGGTAATGTGCTGGATGTACGGAAAAACTGGGTGGATTTTGACGATGACGGTGATATTGACATCGATGACCTGACAGATTTGGCCGGTTTTTGGCTGTCGGATGACCTGGAAGCAGATTATAATGCGGACGGCACGGTTGATCTTGCTGAATTTAATCGTTTTGCCGAGAAATGGCTGTTAGTTTTGCCCTGATAAGCAGTTTTAGTTTCTTTTGATGAAGATCAGATCGAAGAGGCGATAAGGCTCTAAGGGCTTTGTCGCCTTTCTGTTTGAAGAAATGACTGGAAAGGATTAAGGATGTTCGTGGCTTATTGCAGACATAAGTTTCAATTGTTTACACTGACTGTACTGTGTATGTTGACTGGGTGGATTAATGCCGAAATGCCGTCTCAGTTGAAAGTGATGACGTGGAACATCTGGGGCCGACTCAACCAGGCTTCGCAGTACACCATTGACGGCAAAACCGCACGGCAGCGAATGATTGAGATTATTCGTAACAGTGATGCCGATATTGTCGCCATGATTGAAACATACGGTTCCGCCGAAGCGATTGCCAAGGCCCTTGGATTTCATTATTATACGCCTTCGCCGACGGCCAACCTGACAATCTTCAGCCGGTATCCGCTTGAAAATGTCGGAACGCCCAAATCGTTGTCATCGTTCTCGTTTATTGCCGCGACGGTTCAGTTACCCAATGGAGAAAAAATCCGCGTTCATGATATCTGGCTGACAAGCGGCGGCCGGCACATTGTTGAGATCAAAGATAAGAACCTTTCCGATGAAGCGTTTACCGCAGGTGACGACCGTCGGTATGAACACCTGCAGCAGTTGCTGAAACATCCCGGTTTTATGAAGGACGTTGCCGATTGTGCCACTGTTCCGGTGATCGTTGCCGGTGATTTTAATTGTGTCTCCCATCTGGATTACACCGAGAAGACAAAAAAGAAGAAGTTGAATTACTCGCGTCTATTACCCATAAAGGCTTCTGAGGCGATGGCAAAGGCGGGATTCACGGATACCTATCGATTCGTTCATCCCCAAATTATCGAAGCAACCCTGGGGTATACATGGATGACAGTCGGCAAGGGATTTACTTACGTTAGCGAAAAAGGCTTTGTCCCGGTCGAGGAAAACCCGCGTCCGCAATATCAGGATCCCTATGCACGCATCGATTATATATACTGCAAGGGAAAAAAACTCAAACCGGTCAAATCCGAAGTAATTACGTTTCACCCGTCCAACTCAAGCCGCAGCTTTCCGGAATTTCCATCAGATCATGCGGCCGTCCTGACAACATTTGAATGGGTACGATAAACTGCATTCTATGAATATTTGGAAAATAGGAGTTATGATGAAGCTGCGATTTTTTATTTTACTGCTTATCCCGGTTCTCTTGGGAGCCTGTTCGACAAACAATTTCCGGGTGATTTCCTATAATGTCTGGGTTGGCTATAGCACCAACCCGACCATGCCGTCGGGGCAAACACGAAAAGAGGCGATTTATGAGTGGCTTAATCAACAGCAGCCGGATATTGTCGGTTTTCAGGAATTGAACGGCTACAGTGAAGAGAAGTTGCGCCAAGAAGCTGCCGCTTGGGGACATCAGTACGCGGCAACAAATAAAAGCGGTGGCTACATCGTCGGTGTGACCTCACGCTATCCGATTGAGATGATTGAAAAACGCGTTGAAGGAATGCACCACGGACTGGTGCATGTGCGAACCGCCGGCATTGATGTGATCGTGACCCATTTTTCACCGTTTCAGTGGGCCGTACGAAATAAAGAAGCGGCAATTGTCAGTGAAAAAGTGCGGCAGGTGACCGCTGAAGGCCACCCGGTCATTGTCATGGGCGATTTAAACGCAAGATCGCCACAGGACGGGCCATGGATTACACAGGATTATATCCGGCGGAAAAAGGAAACGGATGACCGGTATGACCATGTCCAAAATCTTGAGGACGGTGCCGTTTCCTATACATGTTTGCAGACACTTTTGGATTGCGGCCTGAAGGACGTTTATGTTCCTTGGCGAAAAGATGAGGACGTCAAAAAACACTCACGAATCGATTATATTTTAGCCTCCGACGATTTGGCTCATAAAGTCCGAATAGCCGGCTCGAAAGCCCAGGAGCAGTTTAGTCACTATTCAGATCACTATCCCGTGATTGCTGATTTTTCCATACGTCCGACAGGTGAGTAAGACGAGAGCTAAGGATTATCTTTTGAGTATTTTTTGTGAAGCTGATAGGCTCTGTCACGGATATCGTTGATGTGGCCGATGATGATCCAATAGCGGTAGGTGCGTTCGGTGTCACGGTCGAGTTTCCAGGTTGCCAGCGGGGCAAAGTGCATGGTTGAGGCGCTGTATTCGGTGCCTTTGGAGTTGTTTTTGCCCTTGCCCGTCCAGCCCATGTTCCACGTGTTACCGGCGCAGACAGGGCTGTAAACGCCGAAGCCGATATTGGTTTTCGGGTCGACACAAGCGGCCCACGGCTCGGTCGGTTTGCGATGTGCCCAAATCCAGGTGTCTTTCGGGCCGTATTTGACAGTCGTCATGGCGTCGCGGGTCCAGGGTTTGTCGTCGTCATAGATGACCAGCCGGGACAGGTTGCGGATGGCATAGACCGCCGGCAGTTCCTGGCTGTTGGGCACAGCCGGTCCCCAGAGGTCATTGGGGTCACGGAAACATTCGATGCTGTTAGTAACGCGAACAACATTGTCCATGCTTTCCTCGAACTGCATCTGCTGGCTGAACGTGCATTTGGCCAGTTCCTCGTTCATATCCCAGAGGCGAGGCTGACATTTCGTGTAAATAACAGTGTCGTTTTCGATGGCCTCGAATTTGAGTACAATGGATTGGTCGCCGTCAAAGTTTCCGGCCTGGACCGGATTCCAGCTCCATGGGGTCCAATGGGGGCTTTGACCTTCGCCTTGGCGGTTGTGGGATGTGCCGGCGTAATAGGACTGCTGGATTTGACGGCCCTTGTCATGGTTATTGACCATGTTCGTGTCAGATTTAGACGGGGAGGCATAAACGATGGCACCGCCGTATGTTTTATCGATAGCGACTTTGACCACACCATTGTCCAGTCAGCCGCGGCTGTCCTTAACAAAGGCGATGGGCTTGTGCTGTTTGTAGGCATCAGCGGCAAAGACACAACCACTCATAAAATGGCATGAAATAATACTTAGGGTTAAAATGACAGTTGTTTTGTTCATATTACTTTTCTTAAATTATTTCCAGTTATTTCTTATAGTCGCCAAGTCTCTTGAGGTTGATCGCTGCCGGCGATTTTAACTCGCAGAATATATCCGACCAGTACCCCCAATGCTGAGGTTGTGATCGAGAGCAGACCGACGCCGATCCATGCTGCAATCAGCAGGACATCCATTTTCATTGAATCGGCTGAATAAAAAAAATGTAGTAACAACATGCTGCCTAATAAAACGCAGTACAACCCCGGGCTGATAAACAATATTTCACCAAAAGATTTCCCGATGTATGGTTGGGCCAGAAATCCGGTGACAAGGCTGGCAAGAAAAAACGCAACCGGAAAAAAGATCAGGAAGGCGCCTGATATCCACGCGGGTAACTCTTCGGACTGGGGAGATATCTGCGCTTGGTACTGCATCGCGAAACAGGACGCCGCGATATACATGATGAGCATCAAAAAGATGCCAGCTATAACTGAAGCAATCCGCATAGCTGCTCTCTCAATAACTGTTTTCTATTTAAATTGCCGAAATATGTATTCACTTGTGATCCTTTGCGGTTAATATTTTCGATCGAGGCGGCGGTATTGGGTGGCTTCGGCGATGTGGTGGGACTGGATTTGTTCGACGCCTTCAATGTCGGCGATGGTGCGGGCGACTTTGCAGATCTTGTCGTGGGCACGGGCCGAGAGGGCGAATTCGGTAATCGCCTGCTTGAGCATCATTTCGCCGATATTGTCCAGCTCACAGAACTGCTCGACCTGCTTGTGTGACATTGCGGCATTGGTCTGGGTGCTGTCGCCGAAACGATTTAACTGAGTTTGGCGGGCCAGCTGCACCTGGTCCCGTAACTGCTGGGAACCGGTGCCGTTATGGCTTTTGGAACGCAATTTACGAAATTCTACCGGCGGCACATCTACATGGATATCAATACGATCCATGAGGGGGGCCGAGATTTTGGCAATATAACGATTGACCTGGTTGGGCGTACAGCGGCATTTTTTGGCATGGCTTCCGTAGTAGCCGCAGGGGCACGGATTCATCGCCGCGAGCATCACGAACTGGGCGGGAAACTGCAGCGTTCCTTTGGCCCGACTGACAGTCACGGTGCCTTCCTCCAGCGGCTGACGGATCATCTCCAGCACATGACGGGGGAATTCGGCGAATTCGTCGAGAAACAGGATTCCGTGGTGTGATAGGCTCAACTCACCCGGGCGGGGATGTGTGCCGCCGCCAACCAGGGCCGGTCCGGTTGCGGTGTGGTGGGGCGTTCGGACGGGGCGGGCGGCGATCAGCGGGCTTCCCTTTTCCAGTAGGCCCACGGATGAATAGACGCGGGTGGTTTCCAGTGATTCCGGCAACGTCATATCCGGCAGAATCGTTGCCATTCGCTGGGCGAGCATCGTTTTTCCGGCGCCGGGCGGACCGATCATCATCACATTGTGCCCGCCCGCAGCGGCGATGGTCAATGCCCGTTTAACGCTTTCCTGGCCTTTGACGTCCGCAAAATCCACCTCATACCGGCAAACCCGACGAAACAACTCTTCCAAATCCACATTGGTTGGCTCAATCGGTAATTGTTGAGACAAAAAAGCGACGGCCTGGGCCAGCGAACCGACGGCAAAAACCTCGATATCCTGCACAACAGCGGCTTCTTTAGCATTTTCCAGCGGCATTAGAATGCCTTTGAAGCCTTTTTCTGCGGCGGCCATCGCCATGCTCAACGCGCCTTTAACCGGACGCACGCGGCCATCCAATGCCAGTTCACCGACAATGACAAAATCGGACAGGTTTTCGCTGACCAGCGCACCGCTGCAGACAAGCATTCCGAGGGCAATCGGCAGATCGAAAGCAGGGCCTTCTTTTTTGATGTCGGCGGGGGCGAGATTAATCAGGGCTTCGGTATCGGGATAGCGATAGCCGGAGTTGACGATCGCGCTGCGGACGCGTTCGGCACTTTCCTTCACGGCGGTATCCGGCAGGCCGACAATCGTGGGCCGCTCAAATCCGCCGCGTGAAACATCCACCTCCACTTCGCATAAAATTCCGTCAATTCCTTCCAATGTCACCGAAAACAGCTTTGCCAGCATGATTCACCTCACATTTATGCCCATCATTATAGCTCCACGATAGCGGAATTTTATCAGAAACAGAATTAACTGGCAAGTTTTAACTGGTTTTCGGAGGTTAAATGTGATAATTACGATTAGCAGATGGAAGGGGATAATTGGGGCTGATTTGGGCGATTTTGTTATATTAGGGCGAAAAAAGCTATTTGTGCAGAACGGAATCATCAGTAATAATACTGAAAATGCGATTTTTTATGAATATTTGGGTAAAAAACTCAAGAATTCTCTTGGCTTTACACGATAACGGGTATATAATAAGTGACGTAATAATTGCTCTTTTTCTTCTTATAACTCTGTGTTTCTTCGGAGGCTGAGTCGATCAGTTAATAAATTAGATATATTTACGTTCAATTTGACGTCTCAGCAAGGCCGGTATCTCGTAGATTACCGGCCTTTTTTTATGCGCTCACCATACCGCTCACAATGTTTGGTGTTTCCATTTCCTTACCGTCATGAATCCTATGAAGTGTGCCTTGGGGCTGGTTTGAGCTAAACACGTCCAATTATTTCAGGATACCTCCCTGGATTCAGTTTTACTTTATTGGCGGCACAGGAGAGTATAGGAATAGATGTGCATTGGGGTGGGGCGTGAATCTAACAGGCTGGCGGTAGCATCGAATCTGGATGAAGGATTTTTTCAAAAAAACTTAAAAATACAACATATTGTGTGTTTTTTGTTCAGGTCTTGTTTATGTTGGGGTTTTTCCCCATCGAGAGGAACTCTAAGTTATTTATTTCAAGGGATTTATTTACCTTTATTTTCAAAAAAGCCGACGAATAATTGTTGACAAAGTGGGAAAAAGTGGTATGATTTCCCACAATTAAGTAATCCGGTGGGATTGAAATCATGCAACAGTTAATGTTGACAGGCGAATACGAGCATACAGTCGATGACAAGAACAGGCTTTTTGTCTCCAATAAGCTCCGCAGTCAGATTGACGTTGAACAGTTCGGCAGCGGCTTTTATCTGGCGATGGGCCCCAACGGCATTCTTAGTTTGTACCCGGAAAAATATTTTCAGCAGATCGCCCTTGTCGGTGCGCCAGGGATGGGCGCCCCGGACGAATCGGTCGCTTATGAGCGACTCAGTTTCGCCTTGGCCAGCAAGGTGGATTTGGATCGGCAGGGACGATTGTTGATTAACGAAAAGCTCAGACGGCGTGCCCGATTGGGGACGGAACTGACGCTGGTCGGCATCAGGGACCACATTGAATTGTGGAACACCGAGGACTGGGAGAGTTATTTGGAGAATAATCTTCCGCAGTTCCATACCCAGACCGCCCAGGTTCGTCAAAATCAGCTTCAAAAGCAAAGCCGTGAGCTTGAACTTTAGATTAGTCAGGAGGCTATGATGCAAACGCAGATGTTAGAACCGGCTGAAGTGCTCAGGCAGGGTCTGACGGGCCAGCGTCCCATGGATGGCGACGTTGTTTCGTCGGTGGCTGTGCTGGCCGAAAAACTGCAAACCCTCAAAATGACACACCCGATGTTTGAGGCGGTTTGTTTTTCGCCAGATGTTGAATCAATGCTGGCGGCCGAAGTGTCGTCTGTCATGAATTAGTTTCTTTTAAATTTTGGAATCAGCAGCGATGACGGATTGCAATCGCGACAAGGATGAAGCGTTATCCGTCGAACACATTCCGGTCCTCACGGAACCGCTGCTTGAAAGGATACAACTTCCCACGGATGGGATTATGGTCGATGCGACTGCGGGACACGGAGGTCACAGCAGGTTGTTCGGCCAAACACTGAGCCCTGCGGGTAAAATTCTGGGGATTGATGTGGACCAAAACAGCATCCACAGGGCTCAACTGGTTTTATCCGACCTGTCATGTCAGGTCGCGTTGGTGCGTGAGAATTTTGAGAAGATCGACGAAGTTCTCACCGCACAGGATATTGGCAAGGTGGATTTTATACTGGCGGATTTGGGCTTTTGCTCGGCGCAGCTGAATGATGCCGAGCGGGGCCTGAGTTTTCAGAAACCGATGCCGCTGGACATGCGGCTGGACAGCCGCCTGACAACGACGGCGGCCGATCTGGTGAACACACTCAGCCAGACGGAACTGGCTGACATTATTTATCAGTATGGTGAGGACCGGGCGTCACGGCGGATTGCCCGGTTCATTGTACAGCAGCGACAGCAAAAGAAGATTACCACGACGATGGAACTGGCGATGCTGGTGTGCCGGGCGATGAAACAATCGCCGCGACCGCGGCAGATACACCCGGCGACCCGAACTTTTCAGGCCCTTCGCATCGCGGTCAACCGCGAGATGGATTGTCTGGACCGTTTTTTGAAGGTGACGCCGGAACTGCTCAAACCGGGCGGATTTCTGGCCATTATCAGTTTCCACAGTCTGGAAGACCGACGAGTCAAATACAGTTTTAAGCAGAACAAAGCGGATGGACTCTTTGACATTCTGACGAAAAAGCCGATTACGGCCAGCCAGGACGAAATTCGACAGAATCCGCGATCACGAAGTGCCAAATTGCGAATTGCCAAACGCTTATGAAAAACACAAAAGGAGTTGTGAAGATGACAGCTGATGCCAAGGTGGGTTTATTACTGGGGCTGCTTTTTATCGGGGTAATTGCGTTTTTGCTGAATGCCGTACCTAACATTCCACGCATGACGCGAGCCGATGAGGTGGTTTCCGTGCGGAGTGAGATGCCGCAGGATAAACCTATTGTAATTGGCAATCGTGTTACTCGCACGGCGCGTCAATTGCATCAGAATGACATCCCAGTTCGTCAAACTGAGCCGCCACGAGAAGAGATTGTCCTGGACGGCACTCCACGGCAAACTTCTAATAACGAACCGCAGCGTCCGCAACGGACAGAGCCGCAGCGAACTATTCCGCCGGTCAATCCTGCGCCGCAACCGGTACGAGCCACGATTCAGACCCATACCATTCAACGGGGTGATAACCTGGCGGTGATTGCTCAAAA